>JAVWEG010000042.1:0-18978 GCA_036641735.1 Oscillospiraceae bacterium | reverse complement strand
GGATAATCCATTTATGGCAGGTGCATTTCACGGTGTTGGCGAGCCTGATTGCGTAATACACGTAGGTGTATCAGGCCCGGGCGCAGTTCGTGCCGCTCTTGCCCAATTACCCAAATCCGCTCCTTTAGAGGACGTAGCCGAGCTTATTAAGCGTACCGCATTCAAAATCACTCGTATGGGGCAGCTAGTTGGCCGCCTTGCAAGCGAAAAGCTTTGTGTGCCGTTTGGTATAGTAGATTTATCTCTTGCGCCTACTCCTGCAATAGGCGACTCCGTCGCTAATATTTTAGAAGAAATGGGGCTTGAAAGCTGCGGCTGCTGCGGCACTACTGCGGCGCTTGCCCTATTGAATGATGCTGTAAAAAAAGGCGGTGTTATGGCTTCAAACACCGTTGGCGGTTTATCGGGCGCCTTTATCCCTGTCAGCGAGGACGAGGGTATGATACAAGCAGTCAGATGCGGTAGCTTATGTATCGAAAAGCTTGAAGCGATGACAGCCGTATGCAGCGTTGGCATAGATATGGTCGTAGTACCGGGAGATACTACTGCCTCCGTAATAAGCGCACTTATTGCAGACGAAGCCGCTATCGGTATGGTAAATTCCAAAATTACCGCTGTGCGCGTTATTCCTGCTTTTGGCAAAAAACAAGGTGACGAGCTGGATTTTGGCGGTTTGCTTGGATATGCGCCTATTATGCCAATAAGCAGCTTTGAGCCAAATGTATTTATCGCTCGCGGCGGCCGTATTCCTGCACCTATTCAAGCACTGAAAAACTAGGTATTTGTATAATAATTTATATTTGCGTTCATACTACCTTAAAGGAGTGTGAATAATGAATATATTTAATAAATTATGCTTGGCTTTGCTTATTGTCGGTGGGCTTAACTGGGGGCTTGTGGGCATTTTCCAGTTTGATGCCGTAGCGTGGCTTTTAGGCGGCTCAGCAGGCTTTTTGGCACGAGCTGTGTACACAATAGTCGGCATTTCCGCGCTATGTGGTATCCCGGGGCTTTTCGCCAAAGACAATACCTCGCAATCGGAAATATAAACATATTTTATCAGCAAAAAATAGCGCGGCAGTTAATCTGCCGCGCTATTAATTTTGATTATAACTTGCAATTATTGTAATATCTCGCCGCCTTTTTCATCATCTGCTTCGCTTTGAGTAATAGCGAAGATACTGCAAATCAGCTCTATAAACTTTTTCATATCAATCACTCAAAAGGCACTGTTACCGCGTGTTCCTCATCTAATGTAATATTGCTCTCTTTCCACACTTTTATCTGTGTGGCCGTTTTTATTTTAGCTATATCCTCTGCCGTATATCCGCCTCTTTTTATTGTGATTATACTTGTGGCTCTGTCCACCGTATGTGTTTGCCAGCCGTGCATCATTATTTCATTTTCACCCTGTACAAGCTCAAACTCGCAAATTGTAAAATTATATCCATACGGCTTTACCTTCACTTCATATCCATAGTCTTGCTCTTCTATGCTTATTATCTCAAAGCCGCCTGCATCACTGCTTGCTATTTTTTCACCCGCTTTCATCGGGATAAATACTGTTTGCATTTGTGAGCTACCGCTGCTTTTAATTGGGATAAATGTCAGTGCCTTGCTGTCCTGCGTAACGCCTGTCAGCTCTCTCACATTATAGCCTCTGCCACCGCCCGAGCCTGTTGGTATCTGATATATCCAGTTTCCGAGGTCGTCCTTTATCGCAAGGCTCTCAAATGCCAAGCAATCATCATCAAGCTTATAGCCTTCCCTGCCGTCCTGCGTAAATGCTTTCTTATCATAATCATATACCACGAGCGCCCCCGAGGGTGCAGCCACAAGCTTGCGTATGCCTGTATTATACGTGCCGCCCTCTAGCTCAAAGCTCAGCTTTTGCGGTGCTATTTTTCGTGTAGCCGCCTTAGTCTCTGTTTTATCTATAGCTACGTTAAAGTCCCATTTGCCAACCTTGCTCAAGATATCCCCCTGCTTTTCACCATCGGGAGTGCCCATAAAAGGCGAGCGCGCTGTAAGTGTAAACGCATCGGGAATATCATCGCCCACAGCATAATGATACATCACCTTCATCGTATGTGCATTTGGCATAGCTATGTCCATTACATCGCTTTGGTCTATTACCGAGCTTTCTATTTGCTTTTCGTCAATATAAAAATAATAATAAGGCGCCCCAAAAAACGAAGCAAACGGATTTACAATATCGTCCTCACTGTTTCGAAATCTGCTAAGGTCTATTTCATCATCACTCGTAAATGTCATAAATACATTTATAAAGTTATCGTCCACCGCCACAGTATCAAGCGTTGCCGTAATGCCATTATCCGTAACGCTTTGGTTTATCGGCGCATTATATGTTTCTAAGTTTTGCCTAATGCCATTAAATTGTCCTGTGCCGCTTTCACTGCTTTGTTTATCAAAAAATGCAATAGGATTTGCTCCCATTTTCATTATTGCCACTGCCGCCGCCGCGGTAATTACCATAAAGCAAGACAGCGCTGCCGCTACTAACAATACCCGTGTAATGCGCCTGTGCCGCTTTGGCTTTGCCGTGCTTGCGCCTTCGATATTCGCTATCGCCATATTCAGTATACGCGCTTCTTCCAAATCGTTTAATGGCACTATATCTGTCTCTATTGTATTTATCTCATTTAAAAAATCATTGTTTTTCATATTGCCACCCCTTCCTTACTTATTGCCACGCGCAAACGTTCTCTGCCGCGCGACAAGCGTGTATATACATTTTGCGATGTGATATTAAGTCTCTGTGCTATTTGCTCTGCCGACTCCATATAATAATATTTACGAATAAATATTTCTTTATCGGGCTGTGGCATAGCATCTATTAGCGCCGCCACTGCCGCTTCACCGTCACTTGTCTCCTCTGCCATTACCTGCTTTACATCCTCTATATTCTCATTTAGCGGCATTTGATGTTCCCTTTGCAGCTTGTTGTAGCGATTTATCGCCATATTGCGCGCCGTCACCACCAGCCACGGCTTTATAGGCGTACCTCGATGCGCTAATCCTTGCGAATGTCTCCATAAAGCCACTAAAACATCTGCCGCACATTCCTCACAGTCTTGCCTGTTGTATGGCAACACACGCGAGATTATCGCTTTAATTAACGCGCCGTAAACGCTTAGCGCCGCTTTAATGCCTTCGCTTGGATTTTGCTGCAATAAACTCAGCAAATTGTCATCATTCAAAATAATGCCTCCTTTGCAATTAATATTTAGTAGCTACACCCATATAGACAATCCCTTAGCGGCAAACCTTACACTTGTAGCAAAATTTATTCATTCGCATATCATATTTTTAGGAGATGATGATATGCGAAAACCATTTGACGGCATAAATCGCGTAACGCAAAGATGGAGCGCCGCACATTACGGTATGGATATAGTGGGCGACACCGATAAAATCGTGCGCAGTGTATGCGCAGGAATAGTGCGCTCAAGTAATATGATAACAAACAAAAAATACCCCACTTGGGAGTGGGGCAATTACGTGCGTGTAGATGATGCAAGCGGCAGACAATTTTATTATTGTCACCTTGCAAAGCGCCTTGTATCTGTACCCAAACGAGTATCCGAGGGCGATGCACTCGGCATAATGGGCAATACAGGCAAAAGCCGCGGCGCGCATTTGCATTTACAAATACGCGACAAAAACGGAAAAGAATTAAACGTAGCCGAGATTTTAGAAATGTAAAAATCTATTCAGCATCAAAAAGCGATTTTTTATTGTGAATGTAAACCGACAAAACAAGACCTACGCATAAATATAACATCAGCGACGAAGTACCTCCTGCCGAGAAAAACGGCAAGGTCACTCCGATAACAGGCAGTAAAGTAAGGTTCATTCCAAGATTAATTATTATTTGCCAAGCCAATGTCGCAAATACGCCTATGCAAATATAGCTGCCTATTCTGTCCTGCGCGCGCAAAGCTGTAGTAAGCGTTTTTATAGCTATTGCAAACAGCAGCCCCACTACGGCTATCGCACCCAAAAACCCAAACGACTCCGCAATATAGCTGAAAATAAAATCGTTTTGCGATAAAGGCACTGTATAATGCTGACCGCCAAAAAGTCCCCTTCCGCTGATTTGTCCTGCACCAATAGCCACGCGCCCTGCATTTTGCTGATATAAAATATTCGCATAGATAGGGTTATCTTGGTCAAACAGTGCAAGCACTCTTTCCAGCTGATACGGCTTTAGCTTGCCTGTTATCATTAATATAGGGATAGTTACACCTATTACCGACACCGCCGCCACAATGTATTTAAAGCTAAGACCGCCTGCAAAAAGCATTAAACAGCCAATTGCAAAAAACACAATCGCCGTGCCGTCGTCCCCTTGAAAGTGTACAATAAGGGCAGGCACTGCCATATGTGCTATTAGCTTTACAAGAGTAGCAGGCTCGTTTACGTGATTATGCACATTATCAAGGTGCATAGCAAACGTCATTATAAAGCTGATTTTAGCAAGCTCTGTAGGCTGTAAGGTCATACCCATAGGCAGCTTTATCCACGAATAATTTGTAGTGTTGCTCGGATTATATCCAAAAGTGCCATTGCGTATAAAAGTGAGCGCTACAAGTCCCCAGGTAAGTGTCATATGGATAGGCCAAAAATTCACAAGGGTACGATAGTCCATTTTAGACAAAACAACAGCCAAAACAATGCCGACAAGTGAAACACCTGCCTGCACTATTACAAGACGAAAATCGTTAAATATAGCTCCCCATCCGGGAAATACCTCGGCGCTTAATATTGATAAATCGCACATCGAAAAAAGCACCGCCACGGAGATAGAGGTGCAAATAATACATAATATCAAATACCATATATCGGTAACACGCATATAGCGCTTAATAGATTTCATAGTAACTCCTTTGGAGTAATGTGTAATTAGTATATCACAAATCAGATAAACAGTATAGTGAGAGTTCAATTAACTTTTCCTATTATTACCCCTTGCGCAATATTGCTTTGCGGTGTATACTTATTAAGCGCATTATAGGCGCATAATAATAAAAATTGGAGGGAAAAAAGTGGACAACACAGATCGAAGTACGAATAAAGACAGCGATCCTCACTTATGCGGTTATGCAGAAGTTTTGTGTACACTTTTTTCCATCTACACAAGATAATTCATAATTTCAAAGTAAGTGCTGATTGCCGTACGCTTTTTTGCGTACGGTTGTTCTTTTTTGTGCTTTCCTACATTCTATTTAAGGAGGAAAGACTAATGGAAAACAATTTTGACATTTTGCGCGAGCTGTTTGCCAAAGGCTCACTTCGTGCCTTACGCGCGCAGCTTACAGAGACAAACGAAGTAGATATCGCCCTTTTTATGGAAGAATATCCATCTGAAAAAGCTATGGTTATTTTCCGTATGCTTCCAAAAGAAACCGCCAGTGACGTGTTTGCAAATTTGGAGGCAGATACCCAGCAATTTATTATTGAGAGCATTACCGATCAGGAGCTTACCTTAATATTAAACGACCTTATGATGGACGATGCCGTAGATATGCTTGAAGAAATGCCTGCAAACGTGGTAAAGCGTGTTCTCAAAACTGCACGTCCCGAAGACAGAGTATTATTAAATCAATTTTTAAAATATCCCGAAAATTCTACTGGCAGTATAATGACTGCCGAGTTTATAGAGCTTTCAGCCGAGATGACCGTGGGCGAGGCAATATCTAAAATCCGTAAGGTTGGCGAAGAAAAAGAAACTATTTACACCTGCTATGTTATAGATAAAACTCGTATATTACAAGGAGTAGTATCTGTAAAATCTTTGCTTTTATCAAACGACGACCAAAAGCTCAGCGAGCTTATGGAAACCGAAATCATCTATGCTGCCACAGCCGATGACCGAGAGGAAACAGTAAAGCAGCTCGCAAAATACGATTTACTTGCAATGCCTGTAGTAGACGGCGAAAACCGTCTTGTCGGTATCGTTACCGTAGATGATGCCGTAGACGTAATGGAAGAAGAAGCCACCGAGGACTTTGAAAAGATGGCGGCTATGTCTCCCTCCGATAAGCCTTATCTTAAAACAGGTGTCTTTTCACTTGCCAAAAAGCGCATTATGTGGCTGATGCTTTTAATGGTATCAGGTATGCTCACAGGGGGTATTTTATCGCACTACGAAGCGGCATTTGCCACTATTCCGCTGCTTGTTACCTTTATCCCGATGCTCACCGATACAGGCGGCAACGCAGGCAGCCAAAGCTCCACGCTTATTATCCGCGGTATGGCAGTAGGTGAGATAAGCCTGCGTGATTTATTTCGTGTGTTTTGGAAAGAGCTTCGCGTTAGCCTAGTAGTGGGTGTGGCACTTGCGGCAGTAAATTTTGCCCGTATGGTAATATTTTATCCGCACGGCGCAATGATGGCGCTAACAGTGTCGCTCGCAATGATAGCCACTGTAGTAGCCGCGAAAACAGTGGGCGGTATATTGCCTATCTTCGCAAAGCTTTGCCACGCAGATCCTGCCATTATGGCAGCTCCGCTTATCACCACTATAGTAGACGCATTTTCGCTCATCATTTATTTTTCAATTGCAAAAGCACTATTACCTATTTAAATATAAATAAAACAGATGCCATTAAAATTTATGGCATCTGTTTATTTTTTTGCTTCTTGGCTTATAAGTGTACCCACAGGCTGTGTAATTTCATTTGGTACGTAATTATAAATATTGTAATAATAATAAATCGCAAACGCAAGTGCAGCCGCTATAATTAAAGCTATAATAGAAGGCACTATTATGCTTGCGCCTTTTTTTGACGGACATTCAGGGTGTATTTTGCCTTTTTTAAAGCTGCGTGTGCTTTCGGAAACGTTTTCTTTGCGCCCTATTCGCCTTACAAGGTCTAGTACCGCCAGTGCCATTTCACGCGTAGATGCATAAGCATTTAGCTGCCGCGCGTACACCTTGCTTCCATAGGTTACTACAGTCCACATTTGTCCGTTTTCATCTGCTGAGGTAGATGCCGCGCCAAATTTTGTTTTGCCTGCTTTGCAAGCGGCAAATGCCATATCCGTTGCCGCCTGTAAGCTGTTTTCTCCGTACTTATCTATTGTTTTTTCTTTTGCTTTTATCCTTTTACTTTGCACATTTGTTCTTTTATAAGTGCGTTCACCGTTATCATAAACCTCACTGCCGCGCCGAGTAGTGGCAAACTCCGTCTCTAAAGCTTCCCCAAGCTCTATATTTGCCGCAGAAAGCCCTGTATCATTAGTTATAAGTACCCCTGCCACTACGTGCGCAAGCGTACCGTTGCCGCTTCCATAGCACTGCAAGGGCTGCGCATTTTCTATCATCTCATATGCGCTGTCGCACAAGGTAGTAGCCGCCGCCACTCCGCCACTTTCTATTGTCAGCCTTACAATATATTCTTTATCCTTTGCATACAGCTCCACTTTTGTGTTTGGTAGCTTGCTTACTTCTTTAAGCGCCGATTTAAGCTGTGCAAGGTCTGCATCATACAGCCGCACAATTTTTTCTTTTACAATATGCTTTTCTTCTTGCACACTCACATCTCCTATCGCTTATATATTTCGCATTGTCTCATTTCAAGTCCGCTCGCCATTCGCCTTATCATATCAAGCGCACACATTACAGCATTTGTTCTTACCGTATCACGGCTTCTATTAATGTACAGCATTTTATACGTATACACTTTATTTTTATCCGCCGCCGCAATATACACAAGCCCCACAGGCTTATCGGCGCTTCCGCCGCTCGGGCCTGCTATCCCTGTAATGCCTATGCCTATATCGGCGCTCGCTTTGCTCAGCACACCCATAGCCATCTCCGCCGCTACTTGCGCCGACACTACCCCATATTTATCAATTGTATTTTCATTTACGCCAAGCATTTTTTCTTTAATGCTTTCGCAATAAGTACACGCACCGTATTCTATTACCGCACTAGCACCCGAAACAGAAGTAATTGCAGCCGATAGCATACCGCCCGTACAGCTCTCCGCCGTAGCTATATGTAGCTTGTTTTTTTCTAAAAGCTTTACCACAGTATGCACCAAATCTTCGTCTGCATACCCATAAAAGCAATCGCCAAGCTTGTCTATTATACTTTTAGACGTATCTTCGCACATTTTTTTGGCAATGTCAGCATTTTTTGCACTTGCCGTAATGCGTATCAATACTTCGCCTGTTTTTGCGTACACCGCCACCGTGGGGTTTGCTCCATTCAGCTTATCTTTTAACAGCTCTTCCAAATGGCTTTCGCCTATCCCTATTTCACGTAAGGTGAGTGACACAAGCGCTTTGCTTGTAAAGCTTGCTAAATACGGTATTACGCTATTTGCAAACATAGGTATGCACTCGCACGGCGGCCCCGGCAGCACTACCGCATATTTGTCTTTATCTTTAAATATCGCTCCCGGTGCCGTGCCGTTTTCGTTTGGCAGGCTTATCCCATTTACAGGCACCATAGCTTGCTTTTTATTGTTTACAGGGCAAGTACGTCCCGAGCTTTTAAAAAAGCTTTTTATTTTTTCTTGCACAGCATCGTCATACACAAGCGTATCGTTAAATACTTTTGCCACTGTCTCTTTTGTAATATCATCATCTGTCGGGCCTAGCCCACCCGAAAATACCAGTAAATCACATCTGCTTTTGGCAAGCTCTATAGCATCGGTAAGGCGCTTGCAATTGTCGCCTACCGTCGTTTCGTAATATACATTTATACCAAGCGCCGCAAGCTCACGCGATAAATACTGCGCATTTGTGTTTAATATATCTCCAAGTAAAAGCTCTGTGCCTACCGATATTATCTCTGCTGTCATTAATACTTCACCTGTACTATCTCTGCTTGTTCAGCGGCAAGTGCTTCCAGCTCCAAAAGCTGCGGCATACCGCGCTCTGCCTCATCTATCTCTGCTATAGACGGCTTTGTTTTAGGATGCGGCGGTGTAAATATAGTACAGCAATCCTCATACGGCAAAATGCTTGTTTCAAAAGTACCTATTTTGCGTGCTATTTCGGTAATCTCCGTTTTATCCATACCTATAAGCGGCCTCATTATCGGCAATTCCTGTGCAGCATCAGTACAAGCTATCGCCATAAGCGTTTGGCTTGCCACCTGCGCTAGGCTTTCGCCTGTAATAAGCGCTGATAAATCGTTTATTTTGCAAATAATATTAGATATGCGCAGCATACTGCGGCGCATAAGCACCGTAAACAGCTCTGCATTTGCGTTATCTCGTATATATTCCTGTGCTTTAGTATATCCCACCACATATACATTCATATTGCCTGTATAAGCGGTAAGCTCTTTTGCAAGGCTAAGCACTTTTTGCTTTGCACGCTCACCTGTATACGGAGGGCTTGCAAAATGTATTCCTGTAAGCGACAGTCCACGTTTTGCCATCATATATGCAGCTACGGGGCTATCGATGCCGCCCGACAATAATATCCCTGCTCTGCCCGATGTAGGTATAGGCAAGCCGCCTGCACCCGGCTTTTTACCTGCGTGAATATATGCCGCATAATCGCGTATTTCTACTGTAACATTTATTTCGGGATTATGCACATCTACTGTAAGATGCGGAAATGCGTCTAATATCACACCGCCAAGCTCACGGCCTATAGCCATACTGTCTAGCGGAAAGGTTTTATCAGCACGCTTTGCGCTCACCTTAAAAGTGGCGGCATTTGTAAGCTCGTCTTTTAAATAAGTGCAAGCTTCTTTGCATATCGCATCAAAATCCTTGCTACATATGCACGCTCTGCTCACAGATGCTATCCCGAATATTTTTTGCACCCTTGTAAATGCCTCGTCCATATCCTCATCGCCCATCGGCTCTGCATACATAGTGGACTGCGCTTTATATACTTTAAATTCGCCGAGACTCTTTAATCTGCGGCGCATAGTTTTGGTAAGAGCAGCTTCAAATGTAGCTTTGTTTAGCCCTTTTAAAGACATCTCACCCTGATAAGCCATTATTAATTCTTTCATCTTACACCCTCATTTTAGCTAAAACTATAAGCCCGTCTTGCACTGCATTCAGCAGCGCCTTTACATCTTCTATTGTATTATCTGCCGCAAACGAGATGCGCATAGCCGTATCTATACGGTGCTTGCTTAGTCCCATCGCTTTGAGCGTGTGGCTTTCCTCACCCTTGCTGCAAGCAGATCCTGACGACACCATAATATCTCTATTTTCAAGATAATGCAGCATCGTTTCACTTTTTACATCGCCCACCGAAATATTGGCAATATCCCATACCGCATCTGTAGGGCTGTTGCGCGTAATTTCATCTATCTCAGCTAATCCCTGCCATAATGTATCCGACAAAAGCTTTATATTTTCTCTGTCTTTTTTATAATGAGCTTTTGCCGCGTTCACAGCTTCGGCAAAGCTTACGGCAAATGCAATATTCTCTGTACCCGGGCGCATACCTCTTTCTTGCCCACCGCCATATAGCACAGGCAAAATATGATATCCCTGCCTTAAATATACAGCACCCACACCCTTAGGCGCGTGTATTTTATGTCCCGAAACAGCGTACGAATCTATTGCAGAGCCGTCAAGACAAATTACCTGTTTACAAAATGCCTGCACACCGTCTATATGTACGGCTGTGCGGCTATTTTTGTTTTTCACCGCAAGCGCAAGCTTTTTCACATCTATATATGCACCTGTTTCGTTATTTACGTGCATCGCCGTCACTAATATAGTTTCTTTCGTTACAGCGTTTACTATTTCATCAATATTTATATTCCCTTGCTCGTTTGGCATTATTTTCGTCACATCAAATCCATCATTGCAAAGCGCCTCTACGGTGAGGCTTACCGACGGATGCTCATATCCTGTAACTACAATATGGCGTCCCCAAGCTTTACGCGTTTTGGCGGCACCTAAAATAGCGATATTGTTTCCTTCGCTTCCCGAAGCAGTAAAATAAATTTCATTGCATTTACATCTAAGCTCGCTTGCTAAAACACAGCGTGCGCTTGTGAGCGCTGCCTCACTTTGCACTCCGCTGCTATATAAGCTGGACGGATTAGCGTAATATTTGCTCAATGCCGCTAACGCAGCATCTGCCGCCTCCTTGCACACGGGTGTAGTGGCGGCATTGTCAAGATAATGCATAAATAAAGCCCCTTTTAAAACGCAATTATTATTCCGCCGTCGCTTGCATAAGCTGTAGACAATCCGCTTGTAGGCACAATTATTACGTCCTTTAATGCCTTGCAGCCTGCCAAAAATTCTTTTTTAAGTGCTGTTGCGCGCTCAGGGCAATTGCAATAGCTAAGCACAAGTGTAATGCTGGATTCTGCCGCCTTAGCTGTTTTTTCGCCCACAAGCTCCACTAAACGGCGTAGTGCATTTTGTGTACCGCGCACTTTTTCAACTAAAATTATCTCTCCGTGCCCGTTTTCGCCCATTATAGGGCGCAAGCTCAGCATAGTGCCAAGAAGCCCTGCTACGCGCGATATTCTGCCGTTTTTCACAAGATTGCTCAAGTCTTCCAGCACAAACATCGTACACATTGTAGATAGAAATGCCTTTATTTTATCTACGATTTCTTCAAAGCAAAGCCCTAAATCCACAAAATCGCGTAAGAGCAAAGCCAAACGCAGCTCGCCTGCGGCAGCACTGCCCGAGTCTACTACATATATTTTTTTATCGGGGGTTTCCTCTAATACCATATCTCGTGCCACACAGGCAGAATTATAGCTGCCCGACAATTGGCTCGACAAAGTAACCACAAAGCTCTCATTTGCCTTGCGCATAAGCTCTGCATATTCTTCAGGCGCAGGGCAAGCGGTAGATACAGGATCGCGGCTTTGCTTCATATTATATATAAGATTTTTAATATCAATATTTTCATCATCTATAAAGTGCTTACCGTTCGATTCGATTTTAAGACTAGCCACCTCTAAACGTAATACCTTGCGCATTGCAGGTGTTAAGTCACAGCTGCTGTCTACAATGATTTTAGCTTCCATATTGCACTCTCTTTCCGCCAGTAAAGGCACGGCGATTTATTCCTTCTATTGTAACATTGCTTTTATCTTTAGTCAATTAAAGCTTTTATGTCAATTTCATCTTGTAATTTCATTGTAAATTTGTTATATTCTATGTAGTAGTAATTATTTCATTGTTAGCTGTTTATATAGGAAGGACATTTATGATGAAAACTGATATAGAAATCGCGCAAACCTCGCAAATTTTACCTATTCAAGACATTGCAGACACACTGAAAATTCCCACCGACAGTATTATCCCGTATGGAAAATACAAAGCAAAGATTGACCACCGCCTTATTAACAAGCTTAAAGACAAGCCCTCTGCCAAGCTTATCCTTGTTACCGCCATCAGCCCTACCCCTGCAGGTGAAGGCAAAACCACCACCAGCGTAGGGCTTGCCGATGCTATGCACCTTCTTGGCAAAAACACCGTGCTTGCACTTCGTGAGCCAAGCCTCGGCCCTGTATTTGGTGTAAAAGGCGGTGCCGCAGGCGGCGGATACGCTCAAGTAATACCTATGGAAGATATTAATTTACATTTCACAGGCGATTTACACGCTATCGGCGCTGCTAATAATCTGCTCGCCGCAATGATAGACAATTCCATTTTTCAAGGCAACGTGCATAATCTTGATGCCCGCCGCATCACTTGGCGGCGCTGTGTGGATATGAACGACCGCCAGCTTCGCTTTATCACCGACGGTCTTGGCGGCAAAGCAAACGGCACACCTCGTGAAGACGGCTTCGACATCACCGTGGCAAGTGAGGTAATGGCAATATTTTGTCTCGCCACCGACCTTACCGACCTTAAAAACAGATTGTCGCGCATTGTCATAGGATATTCCTACGACGATAAGCCTGTAACCGCAGGCGATATCGGCGCCGCAGGTGCAATGGCAGCCTTGTTAAAGGACGCATTCGATCCTAATCTTGTGCAAACCCTCGAGCATACCCCTGCACTTATTCACGGCGGCCCGTTTGCCAATATCGCGCACGGGTGCAACAGTGTAATGGCTACTAAGCTCGCTATGAAGCTAGGCGACTACGTTGTTACAGAGGCAGGCTTCGGCGCAGACCTCGGCGCTGAAAAGTTTCTCGATATCAAATGCCGTATGGCAGATATAGCGCCAAGCGCTGTGGTATTAGTGGCTACTGTACGCGCGCTAAAGCATCACGGCGGCTGTGCCAAAGCAGAGCTTGGTATCCCAAATGTAGATTTGCTTCGCAAAGGCTCTGCCAATCTTATACGTCATATAGAAAATATGCGTGATAAATTCGGTATGCCTGTTTGTGTGGCAATAAATGCGTTCCCCACAGACAGCGCAGGGGAACACGCTTATCTGCGTGAGCTTTGTGCGGAGCAAAATGTGCCTTGTGCGCTTTCAGATGTATTCTCTAAAGGCGGCGAGGGCGGCATAGAGCTTGCCAATGCCGTGCTTAATATTATAGACGAGCGCAAAATACAATATACATACGAGCTTAACACAAGTATAGAGGATAAGCTAAATGCTGTTTGCACCAAAATTTATGGTGCCGATGCCATATCGTTTACATCTGCCGCACAAAAACAGCTTTTAGAGCTTAACGCAAACGGATTTGGCTCTTTACCTGTATGTATTGCCAAAACTCAATATAGCTTTTCCGACGATGCAAAGCTTTTATCCGCACCTACAGGCTTTACAATGACGGTGCGCAGCTTGCGCTTATCTGCGGGTGCAGGCTTTATCGTAGCGGTAATGGGCGATATTATGACGATGCCCGGGCTTGGCAAAAAGCCTGCGGCAGAAAATATTGATATAGATGCAAACGGCGTTATATCGGGATTATTTTAATCAACAATGCAGCACGCATAGTGCTGACATAATTATAAAGGAGATAGCAAAATGCCATTTTTAAACGTACCATTCACACAAGGAGATCGCCAGCTTTTACAAAGCTATTCAAACCTGATAGACGGGCTTGCCGATTATCTCGGCAGCGGCTATGAAATAGTGCTGCACAGCTTAGAGGATTTAGAACATTCTGTAATAAAGATAGTTAACGGTGAGCATACAGGCCGCGTGCTTGGCGCTCCAATTACAGACCTCGCTCTCAGTATGCTTGCACGCATCACTAAAGAAAACAACGGTGATTATTGCTCTTACAATACACGCAACAAAAAGGGCGAGCCATTAAAAGCAAGCACTATTTTAATACGCGGAGACAAAGGCAAGCCTTTGGCACTTTTGTGTATGAATTTTTATCTCAATACCCCTATATCAGATCTTATTTTCCCACTTGTAGACTCTGTTTTCTCATCATCTCATATGCAATCTGAAAATTTTGCCGCAAATACCCCCGAGCTTGTAAAAGATGCTGTTACAAGAGCTACCGATATTTGTATGAACGACCACACTATTTTACCGTCTAATAAAAACCGTGAGATTGTGCGCATTTTACGTGACCAGGGCATTTTCCGTATGAAGGACGGTGTGGTACGCGTGGCTGAATATATGAATATTTCTCGCAACACTATTTATATGCATCTACGCAATGTCGGTGAAAAATAATAAAATAAATTAACGTCATTTCATTTTTCCCCACAATTATTTTGCTAATATACAATAGTATTTGTGCATTTATACAGTAAACTAAACTTTTTTTCATTGTTTTAGTGCATTGAATAAAATATATTTTATTGTTATACTGTAAATACGTTAAAGATATTAACAAAACAGGAGGAAAATAATGATTACAGTTAATACAAATAATGCACCTGCGGCCATCGGTCCATATTCTCAAGGCATTGTATGCCAAGATTTACTGTTTACTTCAGGTCAGATACCATTGTCGCCAAAAACCGGTGAGATTGTTGGCACGGACATCTCCGCACAGGCAGTGCAGGCGCTCACCAATCTGAAAAGCGTAGTTGAAGCCGCAGGAAGCAGTATGGATAAGCTTGTTAAAACCACTTGCTTTTTAGCAGATATGAATGATTTTGCAACTTTCAATACCATATATGCCGATTTTATTTCGTCTAATCCTGCGCGTTCGTGCGTAGCGGTAAAGCAACTTCCGAAAAACGTTTTGGTAGAAGTAGAAGCAATCGCTTCTCTAAAATAAAATAGCGAAAGGAGAGACAATTTTGGACATCAAAACTAAAATGAACAGCAAATACAAGGATTTGCAGGGTGGGCTTTTTTTAAGCGTCACTAAAGCAGACGTAGGCGAAGGCGCAGGCAATTTTATGAAAGCCGGCGGCGATATTATGGCGTGGGCAGATCCGTTTTTTCCGGATCCTGCTATTCCGCAATCTGTAAAAAAGACTATGCAAGATGCTTTGGAGGGCGGTTTCCCTGCTCATTATTCTATGCCTATCGGCCTATATGAGCTGCGCTGCGCAATGGCAAAGCACATTACAGAGCGCACAGGCTTGCCTATAGATCCAAGCCGTAACGTCATCGTTACCCCAGGCTCCGACAGCGGATTATTATACTCAATGCTTCCTTTTATAAACGAGGGCGATGAGATAATGGTGCCTGATCCCAGCTATCCGAGCAACTTTCTAAATGCCACCTTATCGGGCGGCAAGCTTGTAAGCGTACCTCTGCACGAAGAGGACAATTACCAAATTTGTATGGAAGAATTTGAAAAGCGCCTTACCCCACATACCAAAATGGTGCTTCTCACTCATCCAAATAACCCCACCACTACTGTATTTCGCCGCGAAGGGCTTGAAGCTCTATGCCGCTTTATAGTAAAAAATGATTTGATTTTAATATCCGACCAAGCCTTCGAAGATCATATCTACGACGATATTGAATTTGTAGCGCCGTGTACACTTCCGGGAATGTGGGAGCGCACCGTCACAGTTTGTTCTATATCTAAAGGCATCGGTTTATCGGGCTTTCGCATTGGCTATCTGTATGCAGACGACCATATTATGGACGTATACTACGGCGGAGCTGTAAACGTGCTTGGCGCGTCCTGCACGCTGTCCAGCCTTGGTGCCGTAACAGCGCTTGAGGATAAAAGCATCTTGGCGGATAACTATGTGCGCTTAGAGCGCCGCCGCCGCATTGCATATGATATTTTATCCACTATCCCCGGTGTAAAAATGAAGCTTAGCGAGAGCGGCATATTGTCTTGGATAGACATAAGCGCTCTTGGCACTTCAGCCGAAGTAGCCGACTATATTATGAACAATGCCAAAATAATGGTAAATCAAGGCACACCGTATGGTGCAATGGGTGAAGGACATTTACGTATTGTAACCGCGTGCTTTGCTAAGGACGAGGATGCCATAGAACGCTTTGAGCGCATAAAGTCCGTGCTTACCACTTTGGCGAAGGAAAAGGGTATTATCTAAATTTTATTCACTATAAAAAAAGAGGTGTAATTATGGAAGAAAAGCAAGAAAATCGTCTCGAATTTAGAGGCGGAAAATTTATGTCACTTATCCCTGTGCTGATATTCTTCGGGTTTTGTGTCACATTATTTGTATTTTTCAAAGCGTTTAATATGGAAGCTCTTGCAATGGGCGGATTTGTCGCACTTTTAGTCGGCGGCATATTCTGCAAAAGCTACACAAAGTTTTGGGACGCGGCAATACGCGGCATATCCTCAGTTACCTCCGTATCGGTTATCGTAATATTCTTTGTTATCGGTATGTTTTCCGCTCTGATGAAAGCAAGCGGACTGTCGGGCGGCTTTGTATGGCTCGCCAATAACTTTGGCATACAGGGCGGTATATTTGTAGCGTTCGTATTCTTTGCTACTTGTGTTATGTCTACGGCTACAGGCTCTTCTATCGGTACAATGTTTACAGCATTTCCGATATTTTACCCTGCGGGTTTAATACTTGGCGGCAGTCCTATGTTCTTAGCAGGTGCTATAGTATCGGGTGCTATTTTCGGCGATAACTTAGCTCCTATTTCAGATACCACAATTGCTTCGTCCTCCACACAGCAGTTTCGCAATGGCAGACCTGCCGACGTAGGCGGAGTGGTAAAAAGCCGTCTTAAATACTCGGCGGTCGCAGGGCTTATTACTTTAGTAGTATATGCTCTTGTAGGCGGTATCGGCGGCACATTCCAGGGCGGTATGATAGATGCTGTGTCCAATCCAAAAAGCTTATTTATGCTTATTCCTGTGGTAATAATGCTTATCGTTGCCACTAAATCTCGCAATATTTTCCTCGGTATATTTGTAGGCTTGGTTCTCGGTATAGGCACAGGGCTAGGGCTAGGGCTTTTCCCTGCAAGCGCCATATTCGCAAACGATGCTGCCAATGGTGTAGCTACAGGCTTTTTAGTATCGGGTGTAGCAAGTATGCTTGGCACTGTAGGTCTTGTAATATCTGTATTCGGTATAATGGGTGTACTTACAGAGGCAGGAATGTTAGAATACTTAGTACAAAAAATTCTTGGCAGCAAGCTTGCACGCACACCGCGCGGCGCAGAAATTGCCAGCTTAATCGGTATTTCTCTCACCACTGTTATCTTTGGCGGAGTTACGAGTGCATCAATACTCACCTTTGGTCCGGTACTTAACGAAATCGGCAAGGCAAAAGGTATCCACCCGTATCGCAGAGCAAACTTGCTTGATGGCATTGCCAACAGCTTGCCTGCAATAGTGCCTTTCCTCAGCGTGTTCGTATTTATCGGTGTAGCTTCTACGGGGTTATCTCCTGTAGTAGTGGCAGGCGGTACAATATATGCGTTTGCCTTATTCGGCACATTCCTTTTCTCCATTATCACAGGCTGGGGCAGAGACTATGAAGGCAAAGACGGCGAAAGCGTAAAAGAGCCTATTAACGTAGACAAAAAATAATTTACAGCAATTTTGCTTTTGATTGCCTTACTCAAAGCCTCGTCTTTGCTGTATGCGGCTTGACAAAAGCTTGTGTGCAAGGATAATTAAGTTAAGATGCTACATAGTTTAAAATGGCATTTTCGCAAACACTGCGAAAATGCCATTTTTTTATAAAGAAGCAGCTATTCAAAATGAAAATATTTTGAATAGCCGCTTCTTTAAATGATAGATTAATCTCTTTTTATTTTAAATACACATTTTTTTACTTTGTCGCAGCCCTCTGCGGCTATAGTCGGCTTATGTGGCTCTTGTGTTAAAAACACCACAAATCGCCCTACTCCAAGCACTCCTGCGCAGCTTGTCTGTGCATCCCACAAAGCAAAATCTGTTGCATCAGGGGGTATCGGCAGCTCTTTAAGCTCACCGAGTGCCGTCTCAAACAGCTCTGTACCCTCTAAATCCATCTGTAAATCCATATACTTTTCGTGAGATTCAAAATGCAGCTCATCTGTTGGCTTTGGTGTAGCTTCCATTACATTTACAAATACATTGTCACCGTCTATCACCGTTTTGCCAAGTGGTAAAGTAGTTAAATCGGTTTTATCAATATACTCTATAGCCGTATCCAAATTAGCAAATAATCCCGTGTATTGGTTCAAATTTTCTAAATCATCGTATAACATATTGTTTCCCTTATTTCACTAAAGGCAGGCTTGCGGCTGCCACGCTCTGTCCTACACGGCGCGTTTTTTCGTCAGGCGCTTCTGGACGGAATTTTACATTTGGATATTCCTGTGCCAATACGCGTGAAGCTGTTTCCAAGATAATATCTCCGCCTTTACCGCTCATTACACGTCCAAGCATTAATACGTGCTTAATATTGTAAAACATTGCATAAAGAGCTAAGGAATGTCCGAGATATACACCGATAGATGAATATACTTCTATAGCTCTTTCGTCGTCCTTCTCCATAAGCTCCTGCACTTCTTTCAGCTTATCGGCAGGGCTTTCGCCATTCAAATCTATTCCTGCGCGTGGAGCAAGCTTAATAACACCGTCTTGGCTAAAGTATTTTACACCGCAGCCAATGTCTCCGCTCCACTCATCTTGCATAGCATCCTCTTGTCCGTCTACAGGCGCAAATGCCAGCTCATTCA
>JAVWEG010000041.1:0-19717 GCA_036641735.1 Oscillospiraceae bacterium | reverse complement strand
TTGTTTATACGAAATCTGCGGCAAGCCAACACCAACAATAATGCTGCCTATCAGCTTATCTCCGCTCAAATCTATTCCCTCGGAAAAGATGCCGCCCAGCACACAAAAGCCAAGCAAAAAATTATCACTATTTGCTTTAAAGCTATTTAAAAATATATCGCGCTCGTCCTCGCTCATAGAGCTTTTTTGTATAAGCACATTGGCATCGTTAAACATTTGTGTGTATCTTTCACTCACATTATCAAGGTATTTATACGATGGGAAATACACAATATAATTGCCTTGCTTTGCATTAATTGCTGTATTAATTACATTGCATATTTCATCGAGCGTATCTGCTCTGTCGTTATATTTAGTGCTGATATTTACGCAGCTTGCAAGACATAAATGCGATGTATCAAACGGACTGTCAAGTACAATCCTTTTACACTCGCCAAGCCCTAAAGTCTTTTTATAATATTCAAGAGGGTAGAGCGTAGCGCTGAATAATATGGCGGATTTTCCAAGCTTTAGCGATGAGTCTATAAACTCGCAGGCATCTAAGCAGTCGAGCGTAATGCTTATATCAGTTTTTGAAATTTCATATTCGGTGATGAAATGTTCATCGTATACTTCGCAAATTCTTGTATAAAACCGCGATTTAAAATATAAATCAAGCATTTTTTTGTGCAAAGCGTTTTGCTTGTTATCGTCTAGCCAAATGGCACACTGCGCGTTAAAATCAGCCAAAATACGAGATAAATTATCGTCAAGCTCAATTTTTACTATATTGCGCTCATCAGAATATAAATGGCGCAAAGAAATAAAATAGCTATTTATTGCTCGCAATGAGGCATTTAGCTTTTTGCCGCTTTTACACAGCGCCTTTTTCATTTCGTAAAATTCAACTTTAGTTATTTTCGCACTGTACATATCGCGAGCGCGGTCACCAAGATTATGTGCTTCGTCTATAAGAAATACATAATCACCGTTATCTTTATCAAAAAAGCGTTGCAGCTTTACCACAGGATCAAATAAATAATTATAATCGCAGACTATTATGTCGCAAAAATTCGATAAATCAAGAGCTAATTCAAACGGACAAATTTCGTAATTTTGTGCAAATGTTGTTAAAATTTCACTCGTGAAATCATCGTATTTATTTAACAGCTCCAATAAAATATTATTTATTTTATCATAATAATTTTTGGCATACGGGCAGGCAAGAGGGGTACATTCACGTTCAGACAATAAGCATATTTTGTCTTTAGCAGTAAGAGTTAGGCTTTTAATATCTGCTTTCTGTTGAGATTTTAAAATACATATTGCATCATTTGCTGCCTTGCGTGTAACGGTTTTTGAGGTAAGATAAAATATTCGGTCTATTTTATCCTCGCCCATAGCCTTAATAGCAGGAAACAAGGTGCTGATTGTTTTGCCTATTCCTGTGGGTGCTATAGCCGCAAGGCGCTCGTTTTTCTTTATCGTCATATAAACCGCTCGCGCAAGCTCGTATTGTCCATTACGATAATTTTCAAATGGGAAATTAAGATTTGAAATACTTTTTTTTCGATTAATACTGTGGTTTGCTGTCATTATTGCAAATGGTTCATAAAGCAGCAGATAATTGCGCATTTTACTTTCAAGCTCAGTGCGCGTGTAGTGCTTGCGATGCCGTATTATATCCTGTGTATCTATTACAAAATAAGTTAGCTGTAAAGTAATATCATTAAGCTCTTGCGCCTCGCAATACATAGCACCGTAGCACTCGGCTTGCGCCCAGTGTACAGCACTAAAATCCGCGGTAAGCTGTTCAGGTAAAGCGGTGGTGGTTTTTATTTCATCTATAATAGTTTCACCGTTTTCGGTAAATATACCATCAGCTCGTCCATCTAATAAATACAATACATCGTTTATTTCGCGCTGCGCTTTTAGCGATACTTCGGCATTGTAATCATTACCACCTGCCTTTTGTAAACGGCGATGTATACGGCTGCCTTCGGCGGCACGGTCGGTGCCTTGAAAGCGATTGTCTATGCTGCCGCTTCGCAATACAAACTCTACAAGCTCACGTACCGATAATTTGATTTTAGCTATCATAAAACACCTCTTGCGATTTTGCAATGCTTTAAATTTATATTTATGTAAAAATTATTTGTAAACATAATACTATAGTATCACAATGTATAAAATTAATACAGTATTTTAAATATAGCAAGACTATCTTTGGTACATATTGACTTGACATAAAACACTACCTATTGGTATTATATATGTATTGAACACAATATGTAGAGAGAAGGCAATTTATGCAATTCGTAAATGGTACTTGGTCACGGGAAATTAATTTACGTGATTTCATTGTTCGCAATTATACACCGTATGACGGCGATGAATCGTTTTTATCTCCGCCAACGCAAGACACGCTTAACCTGTGGGACGAGCTAAAGAGCAAAATGGCTATTGAGCGTGAACGCGGTGGAGTATATGATATAGATGAAAAAACTATTTCTACTATCACCTCGCATAGCGCAGGTTATATAGATAAGCCTTTGGAAAAAATAGTGGGTATGCAAACAGATGAGCCTTTAAAGCGTGCTATTATGCCATTTGGCGGTATTCGTCTTGTATACAATGAGCTTGAAGCTTACGGCAAAAAGATGGACGATAATGTCGCAAATGTTTTTAAATATCGCAAAACTCATAATGACGGCGTTTTTGATGCTTACACGGACGAAATGAAGCTTGCGCGGCATACAGGCATTATTACGGGATTGCCTGATGCGTATGGCAGAGGACGTATAATAGGTGATTATCGCCGCATAGCGCTATATGGAATAGATTATTTAATAGAGGACAAGAAAAAAAGCAAGCAAAATTATGTTTTTGATATAATGGATAGCCACGTTATTCGCAAGCGTGAGGAGCTGAGTGAGCAAATACGTTCATTAGGTGAGCTTAAAGAAATGGCGGCAAAATATGGCTGCGATATTTCACAACCTGCTAAAGATACTAAAGAAGCTATTCAGTGGCTTTATTTTGGCTACCTTGCCGCTGTAAAGGAGCAAAACGGCGCAGCTATGAGTATAGGGCGCATTTCCACATTTTTGGATTGCTACGCAGAGCGTGATTTGGAAAATAATGTATATACGGAGACGGAGATACAAGAGCTTGTAGACCAATTTATAATGAAGCTTCGCATAGTGCGCTTTTTGCGTACACCTGCGTATGATGAGCTTTTCAGCGGAGATCCTACTTGGATAACCGAATCTATCGGCGGAATGTGCCAAGACGGCAGACATATGGTTACTAAAATGAGCTATCGCTTTTTGCATACGCTTACCAATCTTGGCTCTGCGCCCGAGCCAAACCTTACCATTTTATGGAGCGAGCGTTTACCAATGGCGTTTAAAAAATACTGCGCGCGTATTTCCATTGCCACGTCATCTATACAATACGAAAATGATGATTTAATGAGCGAAAAATTCGGCGACGATTACGGTATAGCCTGCTGTGTATCGGCAATGCGTATTGGCAAGCAAATGCAGTTTTTCGGCGCGCGTGCAAACCTTGCTAAAGCTTTGCTTTATGCAATAAATGGCGGACGTGATGAACGCTATGGTATGCAAGTAGGGCCAATGCTTGCACCAATTACAGATGAAATACTTGACTATGATGAAGTAATGGAACGTTACGATGAAACAACGGAGTGGCTGTCTAAGCTTTATATCAGCACGCTTAATATTATCCATTATATGCACGATAAATATTGCTATGAAAAGCTTCAAATGGCATTGCATGATGAGCATATTTTCCGTACATCAGCGTGTGGAATGGCAGGCTTGTCTGTGCTTGTGGATAGCTTATCCGCTATTAAATACGCTAAAGTACGTCCAATACGTGATGCAGACGGTTTAGCCATTGCTTTTGATATTGAGGGCGATTACCCTAAATTTGGCAACAATGACGAACGTGCAGATAAAATTGCCGTAAAAGTAGTAAAAGATTTTATGGCAAAGCTATCTCGTCATCGCACTTATAGAGACTCTACACCTACTCTTTCCATTCTTACCATTACGTCTAATGTGGTTTATGGCAAAAAAACAGGCGCTACACCCGATGGGCGCAAGGCAGGGGAGCCGTTTGCCCCTGGGGCAAATCCTATGCACGGCAGAGATACTAATGGCTGCATTGCCAGTATGAAGAGCGTGGCAAAGCTACCATACGATTTTTGTGAGGACGGCATATCATACACGTTTTCTATTGTACCGGATGCGCTTGGAAAAGGAAATGAGTGTAAAGAGGATAACCTTGTCAGCTTGCTTGACGGATATTTTACTGATACAGGACATCATATTAATGTGAATGTGGTTTGCAGGGAAACGCTTCTTGATGCTATGGAGCATCCCGAGCTTTATCCGCAGCTTACTATACGTGTATCGGGCTATGCGGTTAACTTTATTAAGCTTACGCGTGAGCAGCAGCTAGATGTAGTAAATCGCACTTTCCACGATAGGTTTTAGCCGTGGGAGGAGTAGTGGGATACATTCATTCGCGCGAGAGCTTTGGCGCGGTAGACGGGCCTGGAATACGTTATGTGCTGTTTGTACAAGGCTGTGCTTTACGCTGCAAGTTTTGCCACAATCCCGATACGTGGACTATAGGTACGGGCAATATAGTTACATCTGATGATATCATAAAAGAGATTTCGGGATATCTTGGATATATTAAAAACGGCGGAGTTACAATATCGGGCGGTGAGCCTTTGTTGCAGCCTTCGTTTGTGCAGGCTATAATAAATGGCTGCCATAGTATGGGGCTGCATACGGCTATAGATACAGCGGCAGGCGCACCTATTTGTGAAAGCTTACCTGTAATAGATGCGGCAGATTTGATTTTACTTGATATCAAATGTATTGATGACAGTATATGCACTAAGCTGTCGGGGGCATCTAATGCAAATGCAAAAGCTGTGCTGGAGCATTGTGAAAAAACTAAAAAATCAGTGTGGCTTCGTCACGTTTTAGTACCTGGAATTACTTTGGAAACAAAGCTTTTACAAGAATTAGCAGATTTTGCATCGAATTATAAATGTATAGATAAAATAGAATTGCTGCCATTTCACAAATTAGGGGAATATAAGTGGCAAGAGCTTTCGATACCATATTCGCTTGCAGATACAAAGCAGCCAACGTATGAAGAAATAAAAAATGCGCGCGAAATATTTATGCAAAAAGGATTTACTGTAATATAAATAGAAGCGGCTATTGTAAAGCTTGTTAGCTTTACAATAGCCGCTTCTATTACCATTTGCTCATTTTACGTAAGGCGGTATCATCTAATATTTCTATTTTACCGCGCGAAAGTGACACGAGATTGTCCGTTTGAAATTGCTTTAAAAGCCTTGTTACTACTTCGCGTGCTGTGCCTAAATCTACTGCTATTTTTTCGTGTGTAATATTTAAAATTTTGCTTTCACACAATTCGCTTTGTGATATTAGCTCACAAGACAGCCTTTGTCCCATATTAGAAAAAACAAATTGTTCTAATAGCCAGATAACATCAGAAAATTTTTCTGCAACCATCTCTAAAGTAAAGTTTTTTACAAACATATTTTCGTCATTTAATTTTTGATATATATTGCGTGGAATAATTGCAATTTCGCTGTCTGCTTCTGTTTCAATGCTGATACCGAAATTAATGTTTTTTATCATACAAGCGGCGCTCATCATACATACTTCATTTGCCAAAATGCGATAAAGAGTGATTTCTTTACCGTCTTTAGAGCTGATATACACTCGCGCACGGCCGCTTTTTATTATCTCTACGCCTGCACATTCGCTGCCGTCGTGATAAAGAATAGTGCCGCGGTCATATTTATGTATTTGCAAAGTATCTATTAATAATTGCTGTTCGTTTTGGGTAAGCTTGCTCCAAAACGGTAAGCTTGCTTTCAAAAAATCGTTCATTAAAGCTCCTGCCTTTTTGTTTTATATATACATTATACATTCTTATAATTAAATGTATATACAAAATCGTTATTTAATGCTTTAATAATACCATACGTGACATTGTCACTGAAAGAATTTATGTGATGAGTTATATTTAATACAACAAATAAAAAGGAGTATTTATTATGTCTGTAATTAATTTAACAAAAGAGAATTTTAGCCAAGAGGTAACAATGTCATCACAAACGGTTTTGATAGATTTTTGGGCAAGCTGGTGCGGCCCGTGCCGTATGCTGTCGCCTGTAGTAGACGAAATTTCCGAGGAGCTTAGCGATAAAATAAAGGTGTGCAAGGTAAATGTGGACGAGCAGCCTTTACTTGCTTCACAGTTTAATGTTATGAGTATACCGATGTTAGCCGTTATTAAAAACGGTGAAACAGTCAATACTTCTGTTGGGCTAAAGCCGAAAAGCGCGATTTTGTCTATGCTGGAGGTATAGAAAATGTTTTTTGCAAAACCTAAATTCAATACAATTTCCATATTATCGGCAAGAGAAAGCCTTGCAAAAGATACATCGATTATTTTAATAGATGTGCGCTCTAATGCTGAATATAATGAGGGGCATATACCAAATAGCATTAATATTCCACTTGATAAAGCAGACCTTATAGAAAAGGCCGTGAGCGATAAGCAAGCAAGGCTGTTTGTGTATTGCCTTAGCGGTGCGCGCAGTCGGTCGGCGTGTGGAGCTTTTACAAAGCTCGGCTATACCGATGTAACAAATATCGGAGGAATAAATGCGTGGCAAGGTAAAATAGAAAGGGGATAATGCAATATGAAAACATTAATTATCGGCGGAGTGGCAGGCGGTGCTTCAGCGGCAGCAAGGCTGCGCAGGCTAGATGAAAACGCAGAAATTATCTTACTTGAACGCGGTAAGTTTATATCTTATGCCAACTGTGGATTGCCATATTATATAGGCGGAGAAATTACGGATAAATCAGATTTGACATTGCAAACACCGCAGAGCTTTTATGAACGGTTTCGCATTGATGTACGTACAGAAAACGAGGCAATTGCGATTAATACACAGCAAAAAACTGTGACCGTACTCGATAAATCCGACAATAAAACATATAACGAAAGCTACGACAAGCTTATTTTATCGCCGGGAGCCGAGCCAATTCGCCCGAATTTTGATGGAATTGACGATGCGCGTATTTTCACATTGCGCAGTATTCCTGATACTTTTAAAATAAAAGAATACATCAACAATACACAAGCTAAAACCGCAGTGGTGGTAGGCGGTGGATATATCGGTGTAGAAATGGCGGAAAACCTTGCAAATACAGGGCTTAAAGTAACAGTAGTAGAGCTTGCAAACCACGTTATCGCACCGCTCGATTTTGATATGGCTTGCGATGTACACCATTATCTGCGCTCTAAAGGGATTGCTTTGCGCTTAAATACAGGTGTAAAAGCATTTGCAAGCGGCAAAAAATTAGAAGTGATATTAGATAATGATAGTATATACGCAGATATCGTAATATTAGCTATTGGTGTGCGCCCTGATACTAAGCTTGCAAAGGAAGCAGGACTTGATTGTGATGCAAAAGGTTCTATTTTAGTAAATGAATATATGCAAACATCAAATGAAAACGTCTACGCTGTTGGTGATGCTGTAAAAACTGTTAATTTTGTATCGGGGCAAATGGGATATATTCCTTTAGCAGGACCTGCCAATAAACAAGGACGTATTGCGGCAGATAATATTTGTGATATAAAATCTACTTATAAGGGTACACAAGGCTCTGCTGTGCTAAAGCTTTTTGATATGACGGTAGCAACTACAGGGCTTAACGAAGCAGCGGCGCTTGCAGCCAATATGGATTTTGATAAGGTATATACATTTTCGGCTTCTCACGCTACGTATTATCCAAATGCTTCTAATATGAGCGTTAAAATATTATTCCAAAAAACAAACGGACGTATTATCGGAGCGCAGATAATAGGGTTTGACGGAGTGGATAAACGCTGTGACGTTTTGGCTACAGCTATTCGCGGTAAAATGAATGTACAAGAAATTACCGAGCTTGAGCTATGCTATGCACCTCCGTTTTCCTCGGCAAAGGATCCTGTAAATATGGCTGGGTATGTGGCGGAAAACGTGATGAATGGTAATGTGCGGCAATATTTTTGGCAGGATATAAATAAGCTGCAAGAGAGAACAGATATTATTATGATAGATGTACGCACAATTGCAGAATATGCACGCGGACATATTGACAAAGCTATAAATATTCCACTTGATAATTTGAGAGAAAATTTTGAAAAGCTTGATAAATCAAAAGAAATTTATGTTAATTGCCAAAGCGGACTTCGCAGCTATATCGCTTGTCGTATTCTTACGCAAAATGGATACAAATGCTATAACCTTGCAGGGGGATATAGATTATATGAGTCGGCAACGCGCGATATAGAATTTGACGTTACGCCAAAGCATCCGTGCGGTATAAAAATATAATAAACAAAGTTATAGCAGCCTATGAGTAAACATAAGCTGCTATAACTTTATTTGTATTAAATTATTTAATATTTTTCTACGGTGCTGCCTGTTACGCGTGCATAAATAAGCTTTTCGGTTTTTGGCTTTTCGCTGTTAATAGTTACGGCATCAAGCAAAACCTTTTCGGCATCGTATGCCATACTTTGCTTAGAAGTGTAAAGCTTTGCAATTACATCGCCAATCTCAATTTTGTCGCCTACTTTTTTGCATAGAATAATACCTGCGCTGTAATCTATAGAGTCCTCTTTACTGGCGCGTCCTGCACCCAGCACTACGGAAGCTATACCGCATTGTTCGGTATTCATATGCGTTATATATCCGCTTTGCACGGCCTTTACTTCATAGCAAATATCTGCTTTTGTAAATAAATCCGTGTCGTCAAGCACAGAAGGATCGCCGCATTGCGCCACTGCCATTTCACGCAATTTTGTAAATGCACTGCCGTTTGCAATAGCTTCTTGTGCAAGCTTACGGCAATCGTCTACTTCGCCTTTACCAGCTAAAAACAGCATATTTGAGGCAAGCTGTAAGCATACCTCGGTAAAATCGGCAGGGCCGTTGCCGCGCAATGTATTTACAGCCTCTATTACCTCTAAAGAATTGCCAATGGCATTGCCAAGAGGTATATCCATATCAGTGATAAGAGCTACTGTTTTGCGCCCCATATGTTCACCGATATTTACCATAGCCTGTGCCAGCGCAATAGAGTCATCAAGAGTTTTCATAAATGCGCCGCTGCCTGTTTTTACGTCAAGTAAAATAGCATCACTGCCTGCGGCAAGCTTTTTGCTCATTATAGAGGAAGCAATAAGCGATAGATTATCTACTGTAGCGGTAACGTCACGCAGTGCATAAAGCTTTTTATCGGCAGGAGCAATATTTCCCGTTTGCCCGATTATTGATAGCCCTACAGTTTTTACAATTTCAAAAAAGCGTTCTTTGTCAATAGATGTTTCAAAGCCGGGAATGGATTCGAGCTTGTCTATGGTGCCGCCTGTATGCCCAAGCCCACGTCCGCTCATTTTAGCTACAGGTACACCGCAAGCGGCTACAATAGGAGTGATAACAAGTGAGGTTTTATCGCCTACACCGCCTGTACTGTGCTTATCTACTTTTATTCCCGGTATTGGTGATAGGTCAATCATATCTCCTGAATGAGCCATACAATCAGTTAAATAAGCGGTTTCGTGAGTGTTCATTCCTTTAAAATAAATTGCCATCAGTAAGGCAGATACTTGATAATCGGGTATGCTTCCTGCGGTAAATCCATCTATAACAAATTTTATTTGTTCGTCGGTAAGTACTTCACCGCTTCGTTTTGCCATAATAATATCATACATACGCATAATGCTTTTCCTCCTATTTATCGGCTGCCTTTATCATAAGGAATACCGGAAGCCTTCGGTGCTTGAGAATTTCTTGATGTAAATGCCAATACCACAAGTGTGGCAATGTACGGAATCATCTTATATACATCATTAGGGATACCAAGTGATGATAAAATTGGTATTCCTGAATATGCTGAAGCCACAGTTTTCATCAGCCCGAAGAAGAATGCTGCCATAAGAATACGAGATGGCTTCCATTGCCCGAAAATTAACACAGCAAGTGCCAAAAATCCGTATCCTGAAACAGTAGCATTAAAGTTAGTAGATGTAGGTATTACAAACACAAGGCCGCCGATGCCGGCTAAAGCGCCGGAAATCATTACACCGATGTAACGCATACGGTATACATTTATACCTACGGAATCTGCCGCTTGAGGATGCTCACCGCACGCGCGCAGGCGCAAGCCAAATCTTGTTTTATAAAGTACTACCCAAGCCACAGCAAGTATAGCAAAGCCGATAAAAGTAGTGATATATGTATTTTTAAATAATAAATCTCCCAATATCGGAATGTCGCCGAGAAAAGGTACTTTGTCTATACGAAATTGATTTTCAAACGGGATTTGCTGTACGGTACGTATCATTCTTGCTACATATATTGCAAGTGCAGGTGCCAACATATTTATTGCTGTACCGCTTATTACTTGGTCAGCTTTCATATTAATGGCGGCATATGCGTGTGCAAGCGAAACAATCACACCTGTAGCCGCAGCTATAATTATAGCTATAATTAATATTGGCTGCCCCGGTAATTTGTCTTGGAAAAGGTTGATAAATAAAATACTTGTAAAAGCACCCATTATCATAATACCTTCAAGAGCTATATTTACCACACCGCTGCGCTCTGAGAACATTCCGCCTAAAGCAACTATTAAAAGGGGAATAGAAAAGAACATTGTTTGCTGTACTAAAAAGAATACAGTATCCATTATTCATTGCCCCCTTTCTCGTGATGTGCAGGAGTTTGCAGTGTTAAATCAGAGTTAGCATTCGGCTTGTTTTCATCTTTCTTTTTATGATGATTTTCTATTATACCTTTTAAAAGAAGCGCAAAGGCGCTAAAGTAAATGATAACTGCAATAATAATTTCTATTACTTGCGGTACAAAATCATAAAGCTGCATATTAAAGCCGCCTACATTAAGGTAAGCTACAAATATACCTGCAAATATTATGCCTATTGGATTGTTAAGCCCCAATAGTGCTACAGGAATACCGTTAAAGCCCTCTGCCGCCAAAACATCTACTACTTCGATGCCCTTGCCCGAGCCTGCAAGATAGAGTAGTGCGCCGCCTAAAGCGGAAAGCGCGCCTGCAATTACCATAGAAAGCACTATATTGCGTTTTTCGTTAATACCTGCATATTTGCAAGCGTTGCGGTTATATCCGCAGGCTTTAAGCTCAAAGCCGAATTTAGTTTTATTTAATATAATATATATCGCTATTCCGGCTATAATTGCAATAAAAATACCTGCATTTACACTGGAAGCACTATTACCGGCTTTAAAAATTTTATCAAGTCCCAATTTTGGCAAAACAGCAGTTGGTGCTACACGCTTGGATTGATTTTTTAAAGAATCGAAAATAGTGGTAGTTACCAATAAGTTTACCGTATACATACCAATGTAGTTCATCATAATGCAAGAGATTACTTCGTTTACATTACAATATGCTTTAAGTAAACCTGGCAAAAGTCCCCATAAAGCACCTGCTGCCATAGCTACTATCAAAGCTACTATCCAGTGCAATCCGGCAGGGAGAAAATCCCATTGCACACCCACATAAACAGCGGCGTATGCACCTGCGATAAATTGACCTGAAGCACCAATGTTGAAAAGCCCTGTTTTATTGGCAAAGCCAACGGAAAGACCTGTCATTATAATAGGTGTTGCAAAATAAAAAACCTGCCCTAAGTTTTTCATATCTGTAAAAGCACCTACTAATATTGCCGCAAAACCATTTAGCGCTTGAGACGGATTACTGAAAAGCAGTATCACTAGCCCAACTAACAACCCTACCACTATTGCCATAAGCGATGAGAACATACTTGAAAAACCATCACTGCGCAATAGGGGAATACGTTTGTTCTTATTCATTTACAGCACCTCTTTTCGAGCCTGCCATATACAGACCTAAATCTTGTATAGACACAGTTTTTGGATTAAGGTTAGCTACAATTTCACCTTCGTATATTACTAATATACGGTCACTCACGTTCATTACTTCGTCAAGCTCTAAAGAAACAAGTAAAATGCCTTTACCCTCGTCACGTTCTTGTACAAGCTTTTTGTGTATATACTCTATAGCTCCTACATCTAGTCCACGAGTAGGCTGTACTGCTATTAACAGCTCGGGGTTACGGTCTATTTCGCGTGCAACTATCGCTTTTTGCTGATTGCCGCCCGACATACTGCGAGTGATGGTTTTTACACCTTGACCGCTGCGAATATCAAATTTTTCTATAAGTCCTTCAGCATATTCGTAAATAGCATCATACTTTAAAAATCCGTTTTTGCAAAAACGCGGTGTAAAATAGCTTTGCAGTACTAAATTGTATCCGAGGTTATAGTCTAGCACTAAGCCGTGCTTATGCCTGTCCTCGGGTATATGCCCTATGCCGCCTGTATTGCGTTCACGTATGCTTTGGTGTGTGATATCTTTATCCAGTAATTTAACAGTACCGCTATCGGGAGGCACAATGCCTGTGAGCGCATATACTAGCTCACTTTGCCCATTGCCGTCTATACCTGCAATACATACAATTTCGCCTGCACGCACATTTAGTGATACATTATTTACTACCATTTTGCCTGTAGCTTTATTCTTTACACAAAGATTATTTGTTTCAAATATAATTTTGCCCGGTTCACGGTCGGCTTTTTCTACTTGCAGATTAACCTTGCGCCCTACCATCATCTCAGACATTTCTTCCTTGCTTGTGGAGGCTACGTCTACAGTACCTATGTATTTGCCCTTACGCAAAACTGTGCAGCGGTCGGCAACTTCTTTTATTTCATTGAGCTTATGAGTGATAAATAAGATGGACTTACCTTCACTTGTAAGCTCCTTCATTATTTTCATAAGCTCTTCTATTTCTTGCGGAGTTAATACAGCAGTAGGCTCATCGAATATTAAAATTTCATTATCGCGGTACAGCATTTTCAATATTTCTACACGCTGCTGCATACCAACAGTGATATTCATTATAAGCGCATCGGGATCTACCATAAGCCCATATCTGTCCGACAATTCCATTACGCGCTCACGCGCTTTATCCATTTTTAAAAAGCCGTTTTTAGTAGTTTCTACACCTAGAATAATGTTTTCGAGAACTGTAAAATTATGCACAAGCTTAAAATGCTGATGCACCATTCCAATCCCAAGATGGTTTGCATCATTTGGATTGTGTAATTTTACTTCTTTTCCGTTTTTGAGTATTTTGCCTTTTTCGGGCTGATACATACCAAAAAGCACGCTCATAAGTGTGCTTTTGCCTGCACCGTTTTCACCCAACAATGCGTGTATTTCGCCTTTTTTCAGTTGCAATGTTACGTTGTCGTTTGCAATGATGCCCGGAAATTCTTTGGTGATACCCACCATTTCAATAATATAGCTCATACTTTTGTCACCCCTGATGTTTTCACTTATTTTTTTGCGGGATTATAAGCGGTTTCCACGGTGCTGGTCTTTGCTTTTTTAAATAGCCGCCGCGTGCGGCTGTTTAAAAAAACAAAGAAGGGAAGAGGCTCGGCGCCCTATGTGCAGAGTCCCTTCCCATCTAAATGTTTTATATATTATTATTTAACTAAGGTTACCTTAACAGCCTTTGTTTTGATGTCTTCTACTTTAACTTCTTTTTTGTCGGCATCTGTGTCTTTTATAAGCTTAACAGAACCACTGGCAAGTTGTTTGTAAAGTGCATCATAATCAGCAGCAGTGAATTTTGCAAACTTGGAGTTTTCCATTGGCAGAGAAACACCGTTGTTAGATGCATCAAAAATCATTGTTTGCTCGCCCGGGAATTTGCCTGCATAAAATGCTTTTAAAGTATCATATACAGAAACGCCAAGTCCCTTTGTAGCGGAAGTGATAACTGTAGCAGATTCAGCGGATTGGTCTACGTCTACGCCGATAACTTTGCCCTTTGCTTGCTCTGCGGCAGCCATTGCGGAGTTACCTACGGCACCGCCGCAAGCAAATATTACTTCTGTGCCATTCTGATACCAAGAAGCAGCAAGTGTTTGTGCTTCAGGTGTAGCATCAAATCCGCCTGTATAGTGATAGTTTAGCGATACAGAACCATCAGCTAATTTCAGCTCCTGTGCAGCAGCTTCAGCACCTTGAATGTATCCGTAACCAAAACGTATTACGGCAGGTACAGCCATACCACCCAAGAAACCAAGCTTTGTCATACCGTCTTTAACAGCGGCATAGCCAGCAAGATAGCCTGCTTGCTCTTCGGCATAAAGAATACCAACAGCGTTTTTATTTGTGCGGAATTCTGAGTAGTCGGCATTATGAGGTGTGCCATCAATAAGAACAAAGTTTACATCAGGATAAGTATCCTGTGCAATAAACACAGGCTCTTCAAATAAGAAACCCGGTGTAACGATTACCTTTGCTCCGCCTTTTACAGCAAGCTCTATAGCGGAAAGATAAGCATCTGTGCTTTTTTCGGTTGGCTTATAATATTTATGAGAAATTTTGTTTTCCTCGGCATATTTCTTTAAGCCTTCCCAAGCGCCCTGATTGAATGATTTGTCATCGATTGTACCGATGTCGGTGATAAGAGCAAGCTCAAATTTGCCATCCTCAGCAGGAACCGCTGCGGATTCAGCAGGCTTTGAAGAAGCAGGAGTGGACGGAGCTGCTGTGGAGCTAGGTGCTGCAGGTGCGCCGCAAGACGCCATTGTAAGCGCCAGAGCGGAAGCAAGAAGAATTGCAAGTACTTTTTTCATTGTTTATTTTCCTCCTAATATTTTTATGAGTTCATTATTATTAAAAAGCCGAATGGCTTAATAATCTTTTTTGCGGCTACTTGCCGAGATTTTCAGGGCCAAACCCGTGAGGTAAAAGCTCTTCTAAAGTGCATTTAAGATATTCGTCAATGCTGCGAGCAGTTAATACTTGAAATGTATTTGGATTGCAAAATTCTTCCATTACTTGGCGGCATACACCACAGGGATAAGCATATCCAAATTCACTCGGAGCTGCACCGCGAGGCGCTCCCACTATTGCAATAGCTTCAAACTCTCGTTCTCCGTCGCATACAGCCTTGAAAAATGCTGTGCGTTCTGCGCAATTGGTAGGGGAGTATGCTGCGTTTTCTATGTTGCAGCCACGAAAAATCTTACCGTCTTTACAAAGTAATGCGGCTCCCACCATAAAGCCCGAATATGGAGAATATGATGTCTCACGCGCTTTAAAAGCTTCGGAAATTAGAAATTTGTCGTCCATTATATACCTCCGAGATGTAAAATAACTTTATTTTAAAGCTTGATAATTATAATGCACTTTTACTTATTATGCAAGCTCAAGAGCAACCTTCATCATATTGGTAAATGTTTTTTCTCGCTCTTCGGCAGTGGTTACTTTTCCGGCAAATGGGCTGTCTGAAATTGTGAGAATACACAAAGCGTTTTTCTCTGCGCGCACTGCATTCATATAAAGTGCAGCAGCTTCCATCTCCACAGCTAATACACCCATTTTGCTCCAGCGCTCTAAAAAGTCCGGTCTGTCATCATAAAAGGTGTCGCTGGATAAAACATTGCCCACACCATAATGTATGCCAAGCTTTTCGGCGGCATCAATAGCTTTTTTCATTAAAGGATAGCTTGCTATCGGTGCGTAAGTGCCGGGTAAATTAAATTGCTGTGTGTAATTAGAATTGGTGCAAGCGCCCATACCAATTGCAAGGTCGCCGATGTCCAAAGTTTTGGTAAGTGTACCTGCTGTACCTACGCGGATAATATTATCTACATCGTAAAAGTTATATAGCTCGTATGAATAAATACCTATAGACGGGATACCCATTCCGCTACCTTGTACCGAAACGCGTTTACCATTGTATTCGCCTGTAAAACCATACATTCCGCGCACACTATTATATTGTGTTACATTTGTAAGAAAGGTTTCTGCAATAAATTTGGCTCTTAATGGGTCACCTGGCATTAATACTGTTTTTGCAATATCACCTAATTTGGCGGCATTATGCGGTGTTGGAATACTCATAAATAAATCTCCTTATAGCATTAATATTCTTTGGCTTTTGCTCCGCTCAGTATAGCTATTGCGGAGCTTGTGCCGATACGCTCACAGCCTGCTTGCAAAAATTTTTCAAGGTCGTCTTTGCTTTTTACTCCGCCTGCGGCTTTCATTTTCACGTTTTTATCTATATTTGCTTTAAACAGCTCAATATCTTCTATAGTAGCGCCGCCTGTGCCAAAGCCAGTAGAAGTTTTAATGTAATCGGCACCTGCTTGTGAAACACAATGGCAAAGCTTTATTTTTTCTTCTTCGGTAAGATAACAGGTTTCTATTATCACTTTTAGTATGTGTTTGTCGGCGGCAGACTTTAAAGCGGCAATTTCATTTGTCACTTTTTCAAAATCACCGTTTTTCACATCACCCAAGTTTACTACCATATCCACTTCATTTGCACCGTCTGCAATAGCTTGGCGGACTTCGGCTGTTTTAATTTCGGTGGTGTTGTACCCTAAAGGAAAACCGATAACCGTGCATATATTTATTTGAGGATAATTATTATGTATACGCGCTATATAAGATGGAGGTACACATACCGATGCGGTGTTGTATTGTATCGCCTCATCGCAAAGCTTTTGAATGTCCGCCCAATTAGAGGTCGCTTTCAAAAGTGTATGGTCTATATGTTTGAAAATCTCATTGTCTGTCATTGTTAATTCTCCTGTCAACTTGTTGTAATTGAACTTTAACATATTTTGTTAGAAATGTCAACTGTAAAATGTTAACATTTTCACTTTTTCACAAAGCAAAAGTAACAAAAAGTACAATATAGACAAAAAATATCAATATTCAAAGTTTATGTTTACAGATTAACATAAATATGTTATGATAATCACAAAATAACAATGTGATTATAAATTGATAATACTAAAAGGAGATTTACAGCGGTGAACAAAAAAACGATGCGCATAAATAGGCTGATAGATATACTTAAAGTTCGCGGTTTTGTTTCAATAAAAGAGCTTTCATCTATGCTTAATGTGTCTGAAATGACTATTAGACGTGATCTTGAAATATTGAAAGACAATGATATTGCTGAAAATATATATGGTACTACTGTTTATAATCCTGCACATACGGTAATAAAAAATGATGATGAATACAATCTTTTGGGTGAAGGAAAAAAGAAAAATATTCAAAAAGATGATATTGGACGTTTTGCAGCATCACTCGTAGAAGAAGATGATATTATAGTAATTGATACAGGAAGCACCACCGAGCGAATAGCGGCTAATTTACCTGCCGATAAAAATTTATCGGTATTATGCTACAGTATTAATATATTGATGGAGCTGCGGCGCAATCCGGGAGTGAAGATGCTTTTTGCAGGAGGATTTTATCACAATAATACGCAAATGTTTGAATGTCCTGAGAGCCTTGATTTTATAAAGGGAATACGCGCGCAAAAATTGTTTATTTCGGCGGCAGGGGTGCATAGCCAGCTTGGGGTAACTTGTGTAAATAGCTACGAAGTGCCTGTGAAACGTGCTGTGTTACAATCATCATTACAGAAAATACTTGTTACTGACTCAAGTAAATTCGGCATTGTACGGCCTGCGTTTTTTTGTGAGCTAAACCAAATAAATGCTATAGTTACAGATAATGCGCTTAGTATGCAATGGCGCGAAATTATTGAAAATGTAGGAATAAAGCTTTATATTGTATAGTACTGCAAATATTATCGCCTAATACTCATCTAATTCGAGTGCTTTAGAGTTTGATGAGTATATATAAATGTAAGAGGAAAACAAATGTATTATTTATTATCTATGCTTATCGGCTGTGTTGTAGCAGGAATGATAGCCATAAACGGTGGGCTTACTTCGCTTTATGGTGTTTTGGGCGCTACAGTGGTGATACATATTATAGGCAGTGTGTTTGCGTTTACAGTAATTTTACTGTGTAGAAAAAAACTTAATATAACAAAAAATATTCCGGTTTGGATGTTTTTGGGCGGAGCAATAGGAGTGCTAACAACTTTAGCGAATAATTTTGCGTTTGGCAAAATAAGTATGACGTCTATTGTTGCTTTAGGGCTTTTTGGACAAACTTTAACTTCTATATTAATAGATAGCTTCGGGCTGTTTGGTATGCCAAAGCATAAATTTAACAAATATAAGCTTATAGGGCTTGTTTTTGCGGTAATTGGTATGATAGTAATGATGGACGATATAGAAAATGCAGTGCTTATAGCCATAGTATTTTCATTGGTAGCAGGTGTTACTATAGTTTTGTCAAGAACGGTAAACGCAAATTTATCCAATAAAATAGGTGCTTTGCAAGGCTCGTTTATCAATCATTTTGTTGGGCTACCAATTACAATTGCCATATTATTTTTATTTGGGCAAAACGAGCCGATATTTACAAACTTCACCATTTCACCAAACCCGATGATATATATAGGCGGAGCGCTGGGTGTTATCGTAGTAATGCTATTTAATATTACAGTACCTAAAATACAAGCATTAAATTTAACGCTGCTCACATTTGTAGGGCAAGTTTTTACAGGGTTATTACTGGATATAATTACAAAACAAGGATATTCAAAATCAACTTTTTATGGCGGTATTCTTATAGCAACAGGCATTTTCACTAATTTAATTCTCGATTATTTAAAGAACAAAAAAGAAAATAAGGCGCAAGGCTAAACACAACAAATAAGGCAGTATGTCGAATATTGACATACTGCCTTATTTATTGATATAGCATAATTTATTTTGGAGTAGGAACTAAAGTTTGAAAAACAAATGCACAAGTAAGTATTATATTGTATCCGCTTAAAATAACAAGATAAAGCTTTTTGTTTCGTTTGTTTTTAATTTTACCTGAAAAGAAAAATATAAGCAAGCAAGATATAGCGAGCGAAGCGATGTCTGCAAACGAGCTGCATATTAATATAGGTAAATTAGGAATAATATTAGAAAAGAGCTTTAGCAACACCCAAACAAAAATATGCCCACCGGGTACAATTAAAAGCGGCAATAAGCTTGCGGCATAATCTCTATGCCCCGATCTTATAAAAATAGCAGTCATACATAAAGTTATTGCCAATACAGCAATACATTCAGCCAACATATAGCATCTCTCCTTTCCCTTTAGCTATTCTACAACATTATTTTAAAATAGTCCAGTAAAACAAGTCGAAGTAACAGATTTGTGTATTTTGTCATTATACTTTAAATTGTAATTGATTTTTTATCATTAATTTGTTATAATACAAAAGTCGTGATAAATTGTAAAAATAATTATATTTCATTTGTGCTTTTCCTATGTAGCGATAGGCTCATTGTTTAATAATAAAGCGAAATATTTAGGCACACAAATGAATTGTAAACCGAAGGCATTTATTAGCAAATATTAAAAAAGCAGTAAAACATTCTGCAAATACGCTTCTGTGGCTCAATGGTAGAGCAGCTCATTCGTAATGAGCAGGTTGTCGGTTCGATTCCGACCAGAAGCTCCATAATATTTGGTCAATAAAGATGCACCTCCTGTAAAGCCAGTGTTTATGCGGCTTTGCGGGGGGTGCAGACCATTTTTCTAGAGATTTAGTTTGAGAGATGCAAACA
>JAVWEG010000040.1:19487-19861 GCA_036641735.1 Oscillospiraceae bacterium | reverse complement strand
GCTACAAGCTGATTCAGTAGCTGTGCTTGTCCTGATAGCTCCTCGCTTGCGGCAGCACTTTCCTCTGCCGTAGCAGAGTTCGTTTGCACCACACTCGAGATTTGGTCTACGCCTACAGTTACCTGTGTAATGTTTTGTGCTTGCTCGTTTGATGCCTTTGATATATCTGTAATCAGCTGGCCTACCTTTGTGGAGCCCTCTACCACCGATACAAGGCTCTTAGCCGTGTCGTCCACTAAGGCGGTGCCTTTACTTACTGCTGCTACAGCACCCTCGATAAGCACAGTCGTGCCCTTGGCGGCCTCGGCCGACTTGCTGGCAAGATTACGCACTTCGTCTGCCACAACGGCAAATCCCTTACCTGCAGCTCCTGC
>JAVWEG010000040.1:0-19477 GCA_036641735.1 Oscillospiraceae bacterium | reverse complement strand
CTTCACCCGCCACCACCGCAAACCCACGACCCTGCTCACCTGCGCGCGCGGCTTCTACGGCGGCATTAAGTGCCAAGATATTAGTCTGGAAAGCGATATCCTCTATAGTCTTGATTACCTTACCTATCTCTTGAGACGATGAGCTAATCTCATTCATTGCGCCGATAAGCTCCTGCATCTTTTGATTGCTCTGCATTACCTCTCTGCCCGAGTCATCAGACATTAGGCTTGCCTTACCTGCATTTTCGGCGGTTAACTTTACCTGATGGCTTATCTCGTTAATAGTGGCAGCAAGCTCCTCTACGCTGGATGCCTGCTCGGTAGCGCCCTGAGACAATGCCTGTGCACCAGACGACACTTGGTCTGAGCCTGCCGACACCTGATTTGCCGATTCGTTTATCTGCGCCATTGTATCGCTGAGGTTTGTATTTATTTTGCGCATACTCATAAGCAACGCATTAAAGTCGCCCACATATTTATCCCCGTGCTTTGTATGCACATCAAAGTTGCCTTCGGCCATTTCTCCAAGCAGATAATCCTCATCCGATATAATTGCCTTTAATGCATCAACAATATTGGCAGTAGCATTTGCAAGCATACCTGTTTCGTCCTTAGAGGTAATAACAGGTACCGGCTCTTCCAAATTGCCATCAGCAAGCAGGTTTAGCCTTGTAACACATTTGCCCATAGGCACGGATATACCGCGTGAAATAATAGTGCCAAACAGCACCGCCGCTACCATAGCGGCTACGCAAATGATTATATTTATAAATACAGTAGTATTGCTCTGTGTAGTAAGGTCAGCACTTAGCTTAGTACCAAAATCCACCTTAAGAGACATTATCGCTGTCCAAGCGGCATAGGCTTCTTCATATAACGGATCAAGCTCCTCTACTGTCATAATGCGTGCTTCACGGCTACGCGTTTCATCAGTAGTGTCACCTAGCTTTACTATTTCGTCACGCTTAGCGACAAATTTGTCTATAGTGACATCCACTTGTGCCAACAGCTGCTTACCCTCAGGTGTAGTAATTGTACTTTCTACGCGGTCGCGATACTTTTTATAAGTATCGGTTGTTTCCGCCATTTTCGCTTTGGCGGGTTCTATGTATTTTTGGTCTGTATAGCTTACTATATCACGAGCGCAGCGGCGCGATTCTGCCAAAGCCAGCATTGCCTCTCCCACATCCCCTTGTGCAAAGCCATAGTTTACAAGCGCATCCGAATACTTTTTATCTATACTGGTGGTAGTGAATATTGCCATTATACCGGAAATACTCGCGACGATTGCAATAATGATAAAGCTAACGATTAGCTTTTTGCCAATTTTCATATTTTTCATTTTTGTCCTCCAATAATTTGTTTTGTTTATTTGTGCTTTGCACTAAGTATTTTTACTTATTGTCTTAGCTGTGTGCCCTCCTTTGTATTTCAATAAGCCTTACGCTTTTATTTCCAATATTATTTTGTTTATTGCCATATTAAATGCGCCTTGCCAGGGATTATCTTGCTCGTATATCTTATCATACAGCACTATCTGCTCCACTACACAGCGCATAACACGCCAAGACATATTGAATATCTCGTCTACGCTGTATTTTGTGGTGATAGTTCCATCAAGCTGGCCCAAAATAATTACATTACTAAAATAATTTTTCACAGATCCAAGCATTCGGTCGCGCTCATTATTGTTGAGTTTAATACCATTTTTAAGTAAATGCATCTTATATTCAAAAGTAAACAGTACATACTCGGGATAATCTTGGTACATCATCTCAAAGTCGTGCAACAGTATATTAAATCGCGCAAGCCCTGTAATCTCTGCTTTAATTAAAGACTGATTGTGACAATGCAGCTTTTGCACGATATCCTGCCATAATATTTGCTGAGTATAAAACAAAAGTTCCGCCTTGTTTTTAAAATATCGTGATATTGATGCATGAGACACCCCAGATGCCTTCGCCAACGAATCAATATTCACTTTGTCTATGCCCTTATAGCAAAAAAGCTTATATGCTGCATTAATAACTTTAAGTTTACGTTCCTCCTGCTCCGTCTTACTTATTTTCACAAATGCCTCCTTTAATTAAATTATTAGAGGTCGCTTTACTCTATTAGCATTATAATCTATGAGGTTTGAAAAGTAAAGCGAAAAATCGCCTAAAAATAGTGATTTTTAATTGTTTAAATTGCCTTATTTAACAAAATAGTATAAAAACGCACCTTGCAAATTGCAGGTGCGTTTTTATCGCTTTATATATATTGCTATTATTAGCTATTTGTTAATTATATATTCATCTATTGCAGCAGCGGCGCTTTTGCCTGCGCCCATAGCCAATATTACAGTGGCAGCGCCTGTTACGGCATCTCCGCCTGCGTACACTGCATCGCGAGATGTAAGCCCGTCCTCGCCTTTAGTAACAATACAGCCCTTGCGGTTAGCTTCAAGCCCCGGCGTAGTACTGCGTATTAACGGATTTGGCGACGTACCTATGCTCATTATCATACATTCTACAGGTAATTCAAATGTTTTACCGTTAGGTATAGGACGGCGGCGGCCCGAAGCATCAGCCTCGCCAAGCTCCATTTCTTCGCATATCATACCACGTACACAGCCATTATCATCGCCCAACACCTCTACAGGGCTTGCCAGCATTTTAAATACTATGCCTTCCTCTATAGCGTGTTCCACCTCTTCTTTACGCGCAGGCAGCTCGTCCATACTGCGGCGATACACTATGTACACTTCTTTTGCTCCAAGACGCTTTGCGCAGCGCGCAGCATCCATTGCCACATTGCCTCCGCCCACTACTGCCACTCTATCTGCCTTTTGCACAGGTGTATGGCTTTCATTTTTATATGCTTTCATTAAATTAATACGTGTCAAAAATTCATTTGCAGAATATACTCCCTTTAAGCTTTCGCCGGGTATTCCCATAAAGCTCGGCAGTCCTGCGCCAGAGCCGATAAACACAGCCTCGTTGCCCATTTCAAACAGCTCGTCTATAGTAAGTATCTTGCCAATTACCATATTTGTTTCAATATCAACACCGATATCTTTAAGCCCGTCTATTTCTTTTTGCACTATTGCTTTAGGCAAACGAAACTCAGGAATACCATATACAAGCACTCCGCCTGCAGTATGCAGCGCTTCGTATACAGTAACCTTATATCCTTTTTTCGCAAGCTCTCCTGCGCAGGTAAGCCCCGACGGACCTGAGCCGATTACAGCCACTTTATGTCCGTTACTTTCAGGCTGTACAGGTGCCGCTGTAGAATGTTCACGGTGATAATCTGCCACAAAGCGCTCTAAGCGCCCCACTCCTACAGCTTCGCCCTTTATGGCGCGCACGCATTTGCCCTCGCATTGATTTTCTTGTGGGCATACTCGTCCGCACACAGCAGGTAATGCCGATTGTGACGAAAGCACTTCATATGCGCCTTCTATATCTCCATTCGCTACATATGCTATAAATCCGGGGATATCTATACCCACAGGACAGCCCGATACACAGGGCTTTGTTTTGCAATTAAGACAGCGCTTCGCCTCATTTATCGCCATATCCATAGTATAACCAAGCGCTACCTCGCTAAAGTTTTTATTGCGCTCGTTTGGCGCTTGCACAGGCATTGGGCATTTATTCATATCCATATTAGGCATTATCGTTTACTCCCTTGTTTAATAAATTACACGATGCTTCACGCTCGTGCATTTCAAAATCCTTATACATAGCGCCGCGCTTCATCGCTTCATCAAAATCCACAAGATGTCCGTCAAAATCAGGCCCGTCTACACAAGCAAACTTCGTTTCGCCGCCCACTGTCAATCGGCATCCGCCGCACATACCTGTGCCGTCTATCATAATAGGATTCATCGATACCACTGTTTTTACATTGTATTTTTTAGTTAATAAGCACACAAATTTCATCATAATAAGCGGGCCTATTGCTATTACTTCATCATATTCATTGCCGTCATTTATCAGCTTTTCAAGTGCGTTTGTCACAAGTCCTTTTTCGCCGTAGCTGCCATCATCTGTCATCATATATAAATCGCCGCAAGCTTTAAATTCATCTTCTAATATCACAAGATCTTTATTGCGAAAGCCTACTATGCTATGCACTGTGCAGCCCATAGAATGTAATTTTTTGGCTATAGGATACGCAATAGCACACCCTACACCGCCGCCTACTACCGCCACCTTTTTAAGCCCGTCTATATGGCTTGGCACGCCGAGCGGCCCTACAAAATCGTGTATTGCCTCGCCCTCGCGCAAAGTGTCAAGCTCCATAGTACCTGCACCTACTATTTGGTAAATAATAGTTACGCTACCCGTATTCACATCGTAATCCGCTATTGTAAACGGTATGCGCTCTGAATTATCTTTTGCTCTTAATATGATAAATTGCCCGGGCTGCGCTTTTTTGGCAATAAGCGGTGCTTCTATCACCATTTTGCCAACAGTGGGGTTTAGTGCCTCTTTTTTTAATATCGTAAACATTATAAGCTCCTTTATGTTTTATTGATTATTTCACTTCTGATTTTATTTTAGTTGCCGCAAATGCAGCTATAAAAGTAATGACCGTACCTATTATAAATATATATTTTAAATTTGCTTGTCCGTTTATCGGAGACAATGCTTCTATCACACCTATTAGCACAGAACAAAGCATAGAGCCTACAAATGCGGCAGCTCCATTCATTGTAGAGTTTACCGAAAAATACATACTGCGATTATCTGACGGTGAATTTTCCACTTGCATTTTAAGTAAGCCCACACCCATTCCTGCGTTTGGTATTGCCACAAGCAAAGACACTATCGGAAACAAAATACGTATATTATCCGCTGTAACAAAAAACCAAGTTAAGCCGTTTAACGCTGCTATACACATACTTATTGCAGTAACCCATTTCCACGATATTCGTGCCGCTAATTTAGCCATAAGCGGTGTAATTACTGCGCGCGCAATATTTGCCACGGTAGTAAAAATCATTACATAAAAAAAGTCGAGCTTCATTATACGTATCTGATACATTGCGGCATAGCTGCCTACCATCATACCCGAAAAGCTGAAAATCATATTGGTAAACATTACTCTTCGAAATGGTTTATTTAATAGCGGCTCTTTAAAGCTGATTTTTGTTTTTTCTGTTTTCACTGCGTTTAGCGGCGGCGGCAAGCGAAACAATACCACTAAGCTAAGCACCAGCAAAACAATTACGATTACACCTACAATTACATATCCTGCCTGCACATTATCTTTACGAGTGGCAGTATCTATAGCCATACTTACCGCCGCAAAAATTACTGTATATACAAACATAAAGCACATTTCACGTATTGAATAGTAATTATTGTTTACTTTGCCCTCTACGTGGCTCACCATCCAGTCCGTTTGCGACGGGCAAGCGTACTGATAAATACCTATTTCCAGCACCACGCTTATCATCATAACGGCACTGCCAATGCTTTTTGGCATTAATACCGCAAAAAATGCAAATGGCATTACAAGCCGCCATAATGTATTATACACAAGCACAAACCTATGTCTGTTAGCCGTGTGAGAATACCCAAATCCGCCTGCCAGCTGTAAAAGCGGCAAGGTAGACGTAAGCCCTGTCATAATGCTTGCCAATGCTACAGGAATGTCAAAATAGCTGGTAAGCCCTGCTATTATTGTGCCTGAACACGCCCAATATGCAGACATTGCCAGCATATTATCGTATATAAATCCGCGTGAGCTTTTATCCATAAGCTTATAAACTTCCTTAGAGTATTAAATGTTTAATATGCAAATAATGGTGTAGAAAGGTATCTCTCGCCTGTGTCGGGAGCTATTACCGCTATCAGCTTGTCTTTAAAATCGTCGCGCTGTGCCAGCACTCCTGCCGCCGCAAGTGCCGCGCCTGTGGATATTCCCACAAGCAAGCCCTCTGTTGCCGCAAGGCTGCGTGCTGCTGAATATGCCGCCTCGTCTGTCACACGCTGTACTTCATCATAAATGTTTCTATTTAATGTTTTTGGTATAAAATTAGCACCTATACCCATAATGCCGTGTCCTGCGGCTGTGCCGCCCGATAATAACGGGCTTTTATCAGGCTCTACTGCCACAATATAAATATTCGTATTTTTTTCTTTAAGATATTGCCCTGCACCCGATAGCGTGCCGCCTGTACCTACACCTGCCACAAATGCCGCCAATTCCTGTCCGCAATCCTGCCATATTTCAGGGCCTGTAGTATTGTAATGCGCTTTAGGATTATCCATATTGGTAAATTGATTAGGCATAAAAGCGCTTTGCTCACGGCATATTTCCATTGCTTTATCCACAGCGCCCTGCATACCTAAAGCGGCACTTGTAAGCACTATCTCTGCCCCGTATGCAGATATCAGCGCTCTGCGCTCTACGCTCATACTTTCGGGCATAGTAAATATAGCTTTATATCCGCGCGCAGCCGCAATAGCTGCAAGCGCCACACCTGTATTGCCGCTTGTAGGCTCTACTATTGTACCGCCCTGCTTTAGCTGCCCGCTTTGCTCGGCGCTAAGCACCATAGCGAGTGCCGCTCTATCTTTAGCACTGCTTGTGGGATTGGCACTCTCTAGCTTTATTGCGATATGCGCTTGTAAATTATTTGCTTTTTCGTAACGCTCCACTCTTATAAGCGGAGTGCCGCCAATAAGCTGTGTCATATTAGTATACATTAATATTACCTGTATTTCTTAATTATTTTCTTCATTTCATCAAAATGTTCTTCCATCTCTGCCACTAAACGAAACTGTGTACGGCAACGGTCAAGGTTTTGCCCGTCGCGCTGTGCCTTAAAATACGTGTCGCCTTGCAGATAATCTGTAAGAAAACGCATACCGCACTCTAATGTCATCAGCTTTGCGCCCCACGGCAAATAATCTTTTTCAGTATCCGTCAAAATATCTCCTGCCGCTTCAAGATATCCTTTGGTGTATGCTTCAAATAACGCTAAATCAAAATGCACAATATTAAGATTAGGCTCATCTTCAGCCGCAGTAGAAGCGCCAAAGCGTATTGAGTCTCCGTAATCGTTTAGCGCAAGCCCCGGCATAATAGTATCTAAATCTATTACGCACATCGCTTCGCCTGTGTTTTCATCAAATAAAATATTATTAAGCTTAGTATCATTGTGCGTTACACGTAGCGGAAGCTCACCTTTTTCCTGCATATCTACAAGCACAGCGCAATCCTCTTTACGTTTTATCGCAAAGTCTATTTCCGATGCACAGCGCACAGCGCGCCCCTTTACATCACGCTCCACCGCTCTTGTAAAGTCCGTAAAACGGCTCTTTGTATCGTGAAAGCGCAAAATTGTCTCGTGCAATGTATCGGCAGGATATTCATTCAGCAATCTTAAAAAATTACCGAAAGCCTTGCCCGAATTATACAAATCGTTCGTCCCTGTAGCAATATCTATACATTTGGATTTTGGAATATAATTATAGCACCGCCACGGGCTGCCTTGCGAATCTTCAAAATAATTGCAGCCCGTTTTTGTTTTGATATAATTAAACGTCTCACGGTCGGCATCTCCGCCCTGCTGTTTTATTATTTTACGTAAATATTCTGTTACTCCGAAAATATTTTCCATTACCTCTTGCGGCTTTTTAAATACATTTTTGTTAATGCGCTGTATTACATATCTCAGCTCTTCTTTGCCATTATCAGCTACATAAACAGCATAAGTATCGTTAATATGTCCTGAACCGAAAGGTTTTACATAAGACGCACATTCCCCCAGCTTAAATGCAAATACAGCATCCTCAAGATTAGTATTGTCTACACCGTCTATCTTACGGCGCGTAGAATACAATACTTTGCCGGCTTCCGTGCGGCTTGTGTCTTCGCAATGGCACCAAGCCTTTACTGTGGCATTAAGATTAATATGCACAGCATCGCCAAGAACATTATCGTGATCCACTACAGCGCCCGAATTAATTAAACAGGCTTTTCCTAAAATAGTATTACTGCTTACTATTGCTTTATGCAATATTATACACCCTGCGCCAAGTATTGCAGACGAGCTTACAAACGCACTTGGGTGAACAATAGACGGTATGATATATCCTGCCTTTTCAAGGCGATGCGTCCACATTAGGCGCATACCATTGTCGCCAAAAGCGGCAATAGCTTCGTCGTATTCTTCTGCAAGCGCGGTATAATCCACACATTTACCCACTATATTATCCGCACGTACCGCATCATCTAAAAAATCTACAGCCTCATATCTTGCAAGCTCTCTAGCTACTTCACCTACCACACACCCAAGCCCTCCGGCACCCACTATAAGCAATTTACTCATTATACACCTCAATATTTTTAATAAAATCTATCTCCCTGCAAACAAGACCTCGCCAGACTCTATTTTAGCTAATTTTTCCACTACAGCACTTGCTTTTACCACAGCCGCCGGCGCTACGTGTACGCCCTCGCGAATAATACAATTATGGTCAGCTACTGCTGCCGCATTAATAATAACGCCTTTGTCTATCACTGCTCTTGCTCCCACTGTGGCGTGTGCCAATATTGCCACACCGCAAGCAAGCTTTGCTGATGGGCTGACATATGCGGTAGGGTGAATGAATGTAGGTAAGACATAATGTGCCGCTTCAAGACGCATTATCCACTGCATACGTAGCATATTGTTGCCAAAAGCAGGGTATGCAGATTTATATTCATCTATATACTGCAAATATTCATCGCATTTACCTATAGCATCTATGCTCATATCGTCCAAATAATCTATCTTTTCGTAAATATTCATAGCTTGCGCACATTCTTTTATTACGTGTCCATATCCACCTGCGCCGAGTATAAGCAAATTGCTCATAATTTTTACTCCCCACTTGTATTTAATCAGTAAATATATAATATCATAATTTGTAAAAGTCCACAACTTTAATTAAAAATATAACAATATATAAATTCGTGATAAAAATACTTACATTTTATAATATTTATGTTATAATAACCGCACGGTGTTACCAAAATCAAAGATTTTGACACCTGAGCGAACATTGAAGCACGCAAAAGCAATATATTGCTTTTGTTGTAGCGCAGCGAAGCTGCGGAAGTGTTATAATAACCGCACGGTGTTACCAAAATCCAAGATTTTGACACCTGAGCGAACATTGAAGCATTCAAAACCACATTTGTGGTTTTGTTGTACGCAGCAAAGCTGCGATGTGTTATAATATCATTTGTAATTACACTTATAATGTAAAAGTGTTAGGAGATATTTATGAATAATACAATATTAGAACTTAATAATATAACCAAAAGCTTCGGTGCTACCGAAGTACTTAACGGTATAACGCTTAAAGTTGAGCGCGGTGAGTTTATCACCTTGCTAGGCTCATCAGGCTGCGGCAAAACCACTACTTTGCGTATGATAGCAGGGCTTGAAACGCCGGACAGCGGCAGAGTGATATTAGAAGGCAAAGATGTTACCGATATAGAACCAAACAAGCGTGATGTGAACACCGTGTTTCAAAATTACGCTTTGTTTCCGCATATGAATGTAGAAACAAATATTGCGTATTCGTTAAAGCTGAAAAAGATGGATAAATCCACCATTAAAAAAACTGTAGATGAAGCTATAGAGCTAGTCCAGCTTACAGGCTACGAAAAGCGTATGCCTGCGGAGCTGTCGGGCGGTCAGCGCCAGCGTGTAGCCATTGCGCGTGCTATAGTAAATAAGCCGAGCGTGCTTTTACTGGACGAGCCTCTTGGCGCGCTGGATTTACAGCTTCGCCGCCAAATGCAAATAGAACTTAAGCGCTTGCAAGCAAAGCTCGGCATTACCTTTATATATATCACGCACGACCAAGAAGAAGCGCTTAATATGTCTAGCCGCATAGCGGTGATGCGCTTTGGGCTTTTTGAGCAAATAGGTACACCTGCCGAAGTGTACGATACTCCGAAAACAGCCTATGTTGCACGTTTTGTAGGCTCTGCGAATATTATTACCGGTATCGTTACCGCAATAAACGGCACTTTATTAAGTGTACATACTAAAGACGGCGATGTGCAAGCTGAAAACACGCGCGGCGGCTATAATATCGGCGATGCTATCACGCTTGCAGTTCGCAGTGAGCAAGTGGAGCTGTGCCAAAACAAGAGCGGACTTTGTGCCACAATACGTGAAAAAAGCTTTGCGGGCGGTATGCTGCGCATATCTCTTATGCTAAGTGACGGCAAAGAGCTTATTGCAAGCCGTCACGGTATTAATATGGATTTGCAAGTGGGAGACAAGGTATGCGCCACTTTTGCACCTGCCTCGGCTGTGCCTGTACAGCCTGATGCGGAGGGTGACCAATGAAAAAATCCGCAACTACTACTCTTAAACGCAAATCTGAGAAAAACAATATAATGCTGATAGCGCCAATGTATATATTTACTATTATTTTTATCGCAGGGCCTTTGATATATATGGTAGTACTAAGCTTTCTGAAGCGCGCTGAGGTATGGGGTGTATTAGGGGAATTTACACTTAAAAATTATCGTGATATACTGGAACCGATATATCTTAAAACTTTTATTGATTCCTTTAAATTAGCTTTTACAAGCACTGTAATAATAGTGCTTATTGGATATCCCTTTGGATACTTTATGGCAAAGCTGTCTGCTATTTGGAAAAAACGCATTATGCTTTTACTGATGATACCATTTTGGACAAGCGCACTTATACGGCTTTACGGATGGATAATAATTTTGCGTTCAGGCGGCACGCTTGACCTCGTTTTGATGGGGCTTGGCATTACTAAATCCCCTTTAAAAATATTATACACTTATCCTGCTGTAGTGGCAGGTATGGTATATGCACTTTTGCCCTTTATGATTTTCTCCGTATACACCTCTGCCGAAAAGCTTGATTGGAGCTTGGTAGAAGCGGCACGCGACCTCGGCGCGTCCCCGTTTATTGCGTTTATTACCGTGTCGTTTAAGTTAACGCTACCGGGGCTTTTATCTGGTGTAATACTCACATTCATTCCGTCGATGGGGCTATTTTTCATAGCTGATATCTTGGGCGGCAACAAAGTAGTACTGGTGGGTAGCGTGATACAAGAGCAGCTTATGAAGGCGCACAATTGGCCTTTTGCCGCCGCATTATCTGTAATATTAATGATACTCACCTCACTTATGATAGCTCTTTACCGTAAAATAACAAAGACAAAAGAATTGGAGGGCTTGTTGTGAAAAACAAAACAAAGCTTCCGAATATTTATCTTGCGTTTTTGCTTGTATTGATGTATGTACCTATTTTATTAGTGGTGATATATTCGTTCAATGACAGCAAGCTGTCCAGTATTTGGGGCGGATTTTCGCTTAAATGGTACAAGGATTTATTCCGCGACAAAGCTATATTTGAAGCACTCGGCAACAGCCTTGTGCTGGCTTTCTGCTCGTGCCTTGCATCTGCTGTAATCGGCACGCTTGCCGCTATCGGTATGCCCCGTGCAAAGCTTCGCGGCAAAGGCACTATAGAGTATTTATCTATGCTTCCTATAATGATACCGGAAATAATACTCGGTATGATATTTATGACGTTTTTCGCATTTTTAAAGCTGCCTTTCGGTATGCTTACTTTAATAATTGCGCATACTGCTTTTTGTATACCTTATATTTATATGATGGTAAAAGCGCGTTTAGTGGGGCTTGATAAAAGCCTTGCCGAAGCCGCGCGCGACCTCGGTGCAGGAGAATGGCACGTATTTTTCGACATCACCTTGCCGCTGATAATGCCTGCCATTGCATCAGGCGCATTGCTTGGCTTTGCTATGAGCTTTGATGATGTAATTATTAGTATTTTTGTTACGGGAGTAGGAGTAAACACTCTGCCCATTAAGATATATACGCAGATGAAAACAGGTGTTACTCCCGAGATAAATGCTCTGTGTACTTTGATGCTTGCCGCAACAATAATAATAGTATTTATATCGTCACGAATAGGCAAAGAAAATAAAAATCAGGAGGAAAAATAATATGAAAAAACTCATCGCTGCTACACTTACTGCTGTTATCGCACTTGGTGCTTTTACAAGCTGTGGTTCAAAAAAAGAAACCGTTAATTTATTTACTTGGCAAGGTATGTTTCCGCAGGAAGTGTTAGATGCTTTCACTGCTGAAACAGGCATTGAAGTAGTGTATTCTAATTTCGATTCAGACGAAGCAATGCTTGCAAAGCTTGAGGCCGCTAAAGGCGGAGATTATGATGTAGTAATCGCAGACGATTATATCATCAAAACAGCTATCGAGCAGAATTTAGCTCAAAAGCTAGACAAATCAAAGCTTGCTAATTTTAAAAACATTAATCCTGTAGCTCAAGGGCAATTTTATGATACTGCCGATGAATACACCGTGCCTTACGGTGCAGGTGTGCAGACAATAGTATACAATCCCACAGCTATCACCAAAGATATCAAAGGCTATGCGGATTTATGGGACTCGTCTTTAAAAGACAGCCTTGCTGTAATAGGAAATTATCGTGTAGTAAACGGTATGGCGCTGAAAATAGCAGGTAAAAGCTATAATACAGAGGATATAAAGGATATTGAAGCCGCAGGCACAAAGCTATTGGATTTAGCACCTAATATCCGTTTAATTAAAGATGACAATGTGCAGGACGATTTAATCTCAGGCGAAGTAAATGCCGCAATAATGTATACCTCACAAGTAACTATGGCAAAGCTTGCAAACCCTACTTTAAAAATAGTGTTCCCATCTGAAGGCGACGGATTTGGCATTATGGCAAACTTTATACCGTCTAAAGCTCCTAATGCAGATGGTGCGCATAAATTTATCGATTACATTCTGCGTCCTGAAGTGAGTGCAAAATGCTTTGAGGCGCTTGGATATTATTGCACCAACAAAGCTGCCGAAAGCTTAATAAATGAAAAATATCGCGACTTTTTAATATTACCGGAAAGCTTTAAAAGCCCCGAAATGATAATGCCTATCAGCCCTGAGGCAGAAGAAGCTCACGCAAAGGCGTGGACTACATTTAAAAATGCTTGCGGACAATAAAGCGATGAACTCTATAGAAAAAAGCATTTGCGACATTATCGATGCAAATGCAGATAAAATAATTGCGTTTGGCAAGAGTATCCGTCCCGAAGAGGGCTTTCACGAGGCGGATACCTCTTGTAAAATAGCAAGTGAACTTGAAAATTTGGGCTTGCCTGTGGAACGTGGACTTGCCGTGACGGGTGTGCGTGCCACTCTTGGCAAAGCTGCACCGTGCGTAGCAATACTGGCAGAGCTGGACGGCATTTATTGCCCTACCCATTTATCGGCTGATAAATTTACAGGCATTTCACACGCTTGCGCACATTCGGCGCAACTAGCTGCTATGCTTGGCAGTGCCATTGCGCTTACATCTATCTATAATACGAATGAGCTATGCGGAAGCATAGCTTTTTTCGCCGTGCCTGCCGAGGAATATTTGAGCGAAAAAACGCGGATTTACGCGAAATCACTCGGTGTACAGTTTATGTCGGGCAAATCGGAGCTGATACGCATAGGCGAATTTGACAATATAGATATCGCTATAGCATCTCACGCACATATGGTAAAAAGTGATGCCGATATATTGCTCGGGCTTAATGCCTCTTGCGGATATACTACTCGTCACGTAATTATCCACGGCAAATCAGCACACGCGGCAGCCGCTCCCTGGGACGGCATAAATGCGCTGTCCGCCGCCACCTTAGCGCTCTCGGCAATAGGGCTACTTCGTGAAACATTTAATGAAAAAGATTGTGTACGCATACATACCAATATATTAAATGGCGGTAATGCCGTAAATGTAGTACCCGACACTGTAGTGATAGAAGCGATGATACGTGCAAAAAGCCTTGATGCTATAAATGCGGCGGCAGATAAATTTGATAACGCTATGCGGCATTGCGCACTTGCAATAGGTGCAACAGCGCAAATAGAAAAGCTGTGCGGATATATGCCCGTACCCGAATATATGCCAAACGAAGCTACTTTATCTGCTGGTAAATGCTTTAGCGGCAATATTAAAACAATAGATAGCGCTACCACTAATTTTGCATCTACAGATTTAGGCGATTTATCCGCTATAATGCCTATACTCACCTGTACGCACGGCGGAATATCAGGCGCGCTGCACTCGGCAGAATTTACCATTACAGATGATTATAAAGCCTATGTTGCGCCTGCCAAATTAATGGCACTGGAGGCATATCATCTGCTACGCAATGATGCAAAGCTGGCACACAAGGTAATACAGAATTATAATGCACCTATGAATAAGGCGCAATACATTAACACTGTGGAGGCGAATGGCGATGGCTGAAAGAATATGTTTTCTTGGGCGAGGCGGCTCAGGCAAATCTACAATAGCGCAAAATCTTGGCGCAGCTTTAGCTCAAAAAGGATATCACGTACTGCTTGCAGGTAATGATATCACTTTGTCCAGCACTGTATTATTGCGTAAAGACAAAGATATTGTACCTGCGCTTGAAGTGTACAGAGACAAATACGAGATAGATTTAAACGACCATATTATAGCTACCGACAGCGGAGTATGGTGCTTGGAGCTTGGCAGTATAGATCCGGGAATAGGCTGTCTTGCACGCGGCATAAGCTTAATAGATGAAATGCTTGATACTCAAGGTGTCACCAATAATTTACAGCTCGATTTTGTGCTGTATGATATTTCGGGCGAAACACCTTGTACAGGCTACATCTTACCTATACGCGAAGGGCTTATGCAAAGATGTATTCTAGTAACTAACGGTTCGTTTGCCTCTGTAGCTACGGCCAATTGCTTATTGCAGGCGATAGAGCGTGCAAGTGAAAATATGCCTGTGCAATTATTTGTAAACAATGCGGATTGCTGTGAAACGCGTGAGGAGCTTGCCGCTTATGCCAAACGTGCCAATATTGAAGTGCTTGCGTTTTTTGACAATGATAAACACCTTGCCTACTCTGCTTTAGCAGGACGCACTATTTTCGACACATCACCCGACAGCCTTGCCGCACAACGATTTTTACATATTGCAGATTGCTTGTTAGCGACTGTTACACCTCCTAAAGCTACTCCTTTTCCGCGTAAAGAGCTGCTCGTATGGCTGTCTGAATGGCAAAAGCGCGAGCTTGAGCGCCGTATTCAGCTAGAGGGCGCGCACAATGTATGAGATTGTATTTGAAAACGGACTTATCGTAGACACCGTGAGCAAAACCTCTAAAATAGCGAATTTGGCTATAAACAACGGCAAAATTGCTGAAATATCCTGTAAAAGTATGTCTGCTGCCCGTACAATAGATGCAAGTGGACTTGTGCTGTCGCCCGGATTTATAGATGTCCACAGCCATTTAGACGGTGACGAATACGGCGCAATGTTATCGTGCCGACAAGGTATTACCACGTATGTTGGCGGTAATTGCGGTCTATCTCCTATAAATATAGGTGAATTTTTATCCAAGATGCGCAACAAAGGCTCGCTTTTAAACATTGCTATGCTTATAGGCCACAGCTTTAGTATGCGCCGAAGCGCAGGCATTACCGACGTAAATGCACGCGCCACGCAAGGGCAGCTTGTGCAAATGCAGGAAATGGCACGCAAAGCATTAGACGACGGCGCTTACGGTATATCACTGGGGCTTGATTATGCGCCCGGTACAGCGCTTACAGAAATAGATGCAATGGCAAATTTATGCGCTGAAAGCGGCACAATTTTACCTGTACATACAAGGCTGTTCACTCAAAATGATTTATACTCTATTTACGAAATATTAAGCAGTGCCAAGCGCAGTGGTGTAAGGCTTTTAATGAGCCATTTCGTCTATCAGTATTCGGGGTTCGGAACAATGCAGCCCGCACTTGAAATAATGGACGAAGCAAGGGCAAAAGGTATGGACGTGTGGATGGACAGCGGAATGTATTCCGACTGGGCTACATACGTGGGTACAGCCACATTTGATATGCAGACGATACTTGATAATTCCTTGCGTTTCGGCTCTATGGTAACAGCTACAGGCAAATATACAGGGCAAAGGCTAAACAAGGATTTATATGATTTATTGCGCGATAAATATCCCGACGAATCCATTATTTGCTTCTCGGGCAGTCCCGATGAAGTATCGGACACGCTTTTAAGACCATACGCAATGCCAAGCACCGATTCAGGAGCTTATAGGCGCAGAGAAGGACATCCGCAAATTTCGGGAAGTTATCCTAAATACATACGCAAGCTAGTGCGCGAAAAAGGCTTACTATCGTTAGAAGAAGCTATTTATAAAGCCACATTAATGCCTGCCACTGTATTTGGGTTTAGCACTAAAGGTGTGCTTCGCGAGGGATACGATGCCGATATTATAGCGTTTAGTTTAGACAAAATACAAGATAATGCACGTTTCCCCGGTGAAGGTATGCCTGATGCAATCCCTGACGGAATACCTTATGTGATGATAAACGGCAGTTTGGCAGTAGATAATAACAATTTTTTACACACAAAAAGCGGAGAAATTATGCAAAAATAGTGCATTTTATTCATATTTATGGTACAATAATTGCACGGTGTTACCAAAATCGAAGATTTTGACACCTGAGCGAACATTGAAACACGCAAAAGTGAAGTCTCACTTTTGTTGTAGCGTAGCGAAGCTGCGGATATGGTATAAAGATTATCTTTATAATCTTGCCATTCACCAATATTCAAAGAATTTCTAAATTAATGCTAATGAAAGTATGGAAGGAAACAATAAATGAAACGTAATCAGAAGAGGGAAATAGCTTTCGCAAAGCAGCAAAAGCTATCTTTTATCCAATTGCTGTGGGAGCTACCAAACTATATCTTTCTGCTTCTTTCGGCACTGATTTCTAATTCCATTCTGGTATGGGTGGATTTAATAGACTCCACTAACATCATTTGCCGCGAAACCCTTGTACTGGCTCTTTCGCGCAAATTGCGAAAAAACTTATCCTACAAATACAACTACGGTACAGGAAAGCTGGAGGCGATTGCTTCTCTGTGCTGCGACGTATTGCTAATGCTCGGTCTTGTGGTGATGATTGGCGTTGCCGTGAATGGACTGTTTCAGCCACAGCAAACCGCCGAAATGCTTATTTTGGTGGTGCTTTTAAAGATTGAAAACGTTGTTTTTGATGCGTATATTTTAATAAAACAGAAAAAAAACAAAATTGAAAGTAAGCTATATCTTGCTGAATTTGCCGCCAATTTGAAAAGCTTTCTCTTTGACGGTGCTTTACTGGTGATTTTTTTCATCACTTATTTTTTCAGGGCTTTTCGATGGACTTGGTATATTTCGCCTGTGTTTTCCATAGCTTTCGCACTGGTGTTTTTCTATTATACCGTAGCACGTATGCGTAAGGCTGTGTTTGAGCTGCTAGATACTACTTGCGATGAGCAAACTCAACGCAATATTTTAAAGGTGCTGGCGGAGCTGTATGACTACTATGACGATTTTTCAGAGGTCAAATCCAGAACAAATGCCGATCAACTTCTCATTGATATTTATGTGCGCTTTCTGCCCGAGACCACCTATGCAGAAATCGAACAATTTACACAAATCGTAGCTGAAAAATTAGGGGAGCTAAGCCCAAATAGCGTGATCAGCGTTGTTATACAAAGGAAGGAATAAATAATGCCAAAACAAACAAGGCTATCGAACTTTCATAAGTTCAACTACGCCATAGGTGATTTTGCTTCTAACATTATTCTTGCGGCTATCAATTTTTATTTGCTCTATTTTATGATAAATGTCGGCGGGCTTAGCCCATTTTGTGCATCGGCTGTTTTTTTGCTTACGAAGTTTTTAGACGGCTTGACAGATTATCTTATGGGGGTTATTTGCGACTACACGATATCCCACAATGGCAGCCGCCGTCTGTATATGCTGTGGGGAGCAATTCCATTTGGGCTTTTTTTCTCGTTGCTTTGGATTGTACCAAATACCTCGGTGCAATTATTTAAATTCATTTACTATTTTAGTATACTTAGCCTATATGATACGATTTGGACAGTGGTTTACATACCATACAACAGTCTGCTTGCCAATATCGCGGACGATTATGATGAACGTACTTCCATAAACGGCTGGCGTGTGTCAATTGCTAACCTCGGTATGATTGTTGGCTCTGCTCTTTTTCCGCTGTTTGCTGATGGAACAGAGAGTATTTTTTACCGCGCCTTTGGCAATGAAAAGCAGGCGTATTTCTTTTCCTCTTTGCTCTTTGGCATCGTGGCAGGTGCATTGATGCTTCTGTGCGCACTGAACGTGAAGGAACACCCCTGCCAAGCGCCGACACATCGCATTTCACCGCTGAAAACGCTCAAGGAATTTTTCGCAATGAAAGAATTTCGCAATACTTTGCTGCATTATATACTGGCAATGGCAGGCGTTGATATTGTAATGGGCATTTATGTGTTTTATCTCAATGACTGCCTCACTATCACAGATGGTGTGCAAGTGATGATTTTTTTATCCACTCCACTGATTATGGCAATCATTTCCGCGCCGTTTTGGGTGCGAATGTCGGCACATTATTCAAAGCACCGCGTTTACACAATTTCCGTTGTGGGGATTGTAACGGCGCTTTTAGGAACATTATTTATACCCCCAAAAGGCTATCCTGCGCTCATTGCGTTTTGTGTGGTTTCCGGCTTTTTTATGGCGGCTATTCAAGTATTGCCATTTGCTGCCATTCCGGACATTGTGGAGGTGGACGAGTACAAGCACGGTGTAAGGCGCGAGGGCAGCTATTTTGGTGTTGTGCAGTTTGCGTATAACGCTTCGAGCGGTGTAGCTATGGCGCTTGTTTCTTTGCTTTTGGGCGCGTTCGGTTATGTGGAAAATGCATCTGCCACCGAACTTTTTGTTCAGCCTGCCTCCGCTCTAGGGGCTGTGCGCGGAATTTTGGCGTTTTTACCATCTATTTTGTTTGTTGCCTCCGCGTTTTTTTCAAAACGAGCCAATATGAATCGTGTGCGGTTTAATGATATTAAACAGAAGATTGCAGACCGTAAGTAATAAGGACTATAAGCATTTTACTCAGGGGCTATGGCATTGCATTTTTTATTAATCAAGCTTGACAAAGTCTCTCTAAATCTAGCGTTAAATAGTTAGACTTAGAGGGATTTTTGCTATGCACGTTGCAATAGTAAAAACACGAATTAATTCTTTGCTTTTTGTGTTTCTTTAGAATTGAGTACCAAATTGAGTACCAAAATCAATACCTATATATATCAAAATTTGAAAGACGTATTTAAATGACAAGCATACGAGCTGAACGATTTCGGTAAAAAGCACAATAGAAAAAGCAACCCCTATTGTAGAATGAAATAAACTACCATAGGGGGAATTTTTATGCCGAGAAATTACAGATATTTACGTGAATATTATAAAAAAATAAAAATATTTTTCGAAAAACCGAAAAACCACATAAATACAG
>JAVWEG010000039.1:0-20200 GCA_036641735.1 Oscillospiraceae bacterium | reverse complement strand
CCTAGACTTCCTGCGTGTGATGCAGGCACTCTAACCAGCTGAGCTAATCCTCCATATGCAGCTTGTTTACTGCTGTTTAATATTGTAACATAATTTGCTGCAAAAATCTACAACTAATTTGTTCTAATGTAAAAATAATTTTTTTGAAAATAAGTGTTGACTTTTTATAAAAATGATGTATTATTGTATTAAGCACTTAATACAATAATACAGAAAGGGGGCTGACGATGTGGCTTGGGGGCTTAATAATGACAGACCGATATATATACAGCTAGTGGAGATGATGGAACGGGAGATAGTTTCGGGACACTATGCGCTTGGCGCTCATTTGCCAAGTGTACGTGAGCTTGCACTGGATGCCGGAGTAAATCCGAATACAATGCAAAAAGCATTCGCCGAATTAGAGGCGAGAGGGCTTGTGTGTACGCAGCGCACAGCAGGGCGCAGCATTACGCAAGATGTAGAGGCAGTGGCAAATATCCGTAAATCACTTGCGGCTCAAGAGACAAAATGTTTTTTAAATAATATGTTAAAGCTCGGATTTAGCGCAGATGAAACATTAGCAGTGGTATCAAGGACATTGAAGGAGGACGAAAAATGAGCATAATATTGGCGGCAGAAAATTTAAGCAAAAATTATACAGGGAAAAAAGCACTCGATGATCTTACATTAAACGTAGAACGTGGGAAAATAGTAGGGCTGCTCGGGCCGAACGGTTCAGGCAAAACCACTTTATTAAAAATAGCGGCAGGGCTATTAGTGCCGAGTAGCGGCAGCGTAAAAATTGCAGATAAAGCACCGGGAATTGAGACAAAAAAGATAGTGTCTTATTTGCCTGAGCGCACTTATCTTGGCGGCAGTACGCGCACTGATGAAGCACTTGCAATGTTTGCCGATTTTTACGCGGATTTTAATAAAGCGAAGGCTCTTGATATGCTTGCGGCATTAAAAATATTGCCTACCAGCCGTATATCAGAGATGAGCAAGGGAACTCGTGAAAAAATGCAGCTAGTGCTTGTGATGAGCAGAAGCGCCGAGCTTTATTTACTGGACGAACCTATAGGAGGGGTAGATCCGGCGGCGCGCGACTATATATTGAACACAATTTTGAACAATTATGCCGAAAATTCTACTGTGATAATATCCACACATCTTATAAGTGACATTGAAAAAATACTTGATGATGTAATATTTATAAACAATGGACATTTAGCTTTGCAAGGCAGCGTAGATGCTGTACGCGAAGAAAACGGTAAGTCTATAGATGAAACATTTAGGGAGGTATTCAAATGCTAGGTAAATTATTAAAATATGATATTAAAGCGCAGATGAAAATAGCGTTGCCAAGCTTTGGTGTTGCATTGATGTTAGCTGGCGTATGCAAGGTGACGTTAATGCTTGGCTTTTTTGAAAGCGATAATTTGTGGCTTAGCATACCTTCTACAATGCTATTGATAGCCTGTGTGTTATCTTTATTTGCGATAACAATAATTGCGTTTGTGTGTTCAATTATATATTTTTATAAAAATATACTTGGAGACGAAGGATATTTGATGTTTACTTTGCCTGTATCTCCGACAACAATTTTACTGTCAAAGCTTTTTAGCGCTGTATTGTGGATAGTAAGCTCTATTGCATTATGTGTATTCAGCGGTATATTTTTGCTTGGAGCAGATTTTCAAATGGTTTACTCAAGTGAAGATATAGGAATAATTACTCCGCTTTTAGCTGTAATTTTAGTTTTGGCAATGCTGTTTGGCATAGTTTGCAGTATTATAATAATGTACGTTTCTATGAGCGTAGGGCCGCATATATTAAGTAACCGCCTTGCAGGCAGCATAGTGGCATATATTGCCATTACTTTTGGAATGCAGGTGATTGCTACTGCAACCCTTATAATAAGTGGCATAGCCGCTTTTAATGCAGGAATTGTAGACGTAGCCGCAAGCACTTCACCGTACACCGTAGTGCTTACTGTATTTAGTGTAATGCTTGTAATTGAAATATTGCTTAGCACCATCGGATTTTTAGTAACTAGGCATTTTCTTTGCAAAAAATTAAATTTAGCTTAACAAAAAACGCAGCCGTCCGATTGGGCGGCTGCGTTTTGTTAAATTACACTTTTTTTCTTCCATCTGCCCGAGAAAAAGTAAGGTATCGTAATAGCAAGCCCCAGTATCCAGCCTATAGCGTAGCAATAGTGCATTTCATCTCTGCCAAAGCTAAATGCCAAAATATATGCAGCAGGGACACGAGCGAGCCATAGAGACAATATTGCCGACACCAAGGGCATCATCATTTCGCCTGCGCCGCGCATAATGGAATTAAGCACAAACATTATTGCGAGCATCCAATAAAATGGCATTATACGTAATAGATATGCCATACCTGCGTCTATTACTGCTTGCTCGGTTGAGAATAGCTGCATTAAAAACGGGCCTGCAGGTATTAACAATGCCGCTGCTGTTATACTAAAAATAATACTTAACCAAAGAGTGGAGATTGTGCCTTTTTTTACTCTGTCTTGCTTGCCTGCACCAATATTTTGCCCTACAAAGGTAGTAGCCGCGGTAGCGAAGCTTTGTATAGGCATAAAAGCGAAGGTGTCGAGCTTGTTAGCTCCGTTAAAGCCTGCCATATATGCAGAACCGTAGCTGTTTACTAAGCGCTGCATTGCCATTACACCAAAGGAAAAAAGCGCTTGCTGCACACCTGCCGGTACGCCGAGCTTTACTATTTTTACAAACAGCTCTTTATTAAATTTAAAACAAAACGGGTGTATGTGCAGCTCGGGATATTTTTTATTAATATATAAAATACCGAATATCCAGCTGAATAGCTGTGCAATTATAGTGGCAATAGCAACCCCAGCCACACCAAGAGGGATTACAAGTACAAAAAATAAATCTAATATTATATTAAGTATGCACGCGATTACAAGAAATAAAAGAGGGGTTTTGCTGTCTCCAAGCCCTTGCAAAATACCTGCGTTTGCGTTGTATCCGAGGCTGCCGATAAGCCCTCCGAGTACGATAATCATATATATTTTACATTCTTCAAAGGTGTCGGCAGGTACGTTAAGCAAATGTAAAATGGGAGTGGCAAGCAAAATACCGATAACCGTAAGGGGAATAATACCTATTATCAGCGAGGTATATACAGTGTCGATAGTACCTTTTACTTTGGCAATATCTCCTGAACCATAATACTGGCTTACCATTACCATAGCACCGATGCCAAGCCCCATAAAAAGGCTTGATAGCATAAACACTACGGGAAATGCAGTACCCACTGCCGCGAGCGCCGTTTTGCCCACAAAGCGGCCCACCACTACGGAGTCCACCATATTATAAAGCTGCTGAAACATATTACCTATTAAAAGTGGTATAGCGAACACAAGTATGTGCTTTGCAGGGCTGCCCACCGTCATATCAGTAAGACCTTTGGTTTTGCTGTTATCCATTTTACACATCCTATTTTTATTATATCGTCTTTTCTATTGTATATCCAATAAAATTAGTAGTCAAGTGGCAAATAACCTTGCTTTGCAGATGAAATTATTTATAACTTTTAAAAAAGTATTGACAAACGTACAAAGAAGTAGTTTAATAATATAAACCGATGAAACGGAGATTAAACCGAAAGCGCACTTTTAGAGAGCCCCGACGATGAAAACGGGCAGAGAGCGGAGCGGCAAGTGGACCGTGGAGGGCAAGATGAAATGGCATTTGTGCCATAGTAGTTTTTGACGCGTACTCGCGTTATAGAGTATGAGCTGTGTTAGCAGCTCGGTCGAGCGGTCGCTGTATTTATATGGCGGCAAGCAAGGTGGTACCGCAGGAGTAATTTACTACGCCTGTCCTTGTAGAAATACATAGGGCAGGCGTATTTTGTTTGCCCACTATTAAAAAGGAGAGTTTTATTATGAAAAAGGTATTCAGTATCGTATTAGCAATGGTAATGGCATTTGCTTTAACGGCGTGTAAAGGCGAAAACGCTGCTAAAGGCACTTTAACCGTAGGAGTAATACAGCTTGCACAGCACCCGTCGCTCGATGAAATTTATGCGGCATTTGAAAAACAGCTTAATGAAGAAGCCACAAAAGCAGGGATTACCGTAAAAATAGATTATCAAAATGGGCAAGGAGACCCTACTAATATTAATACTATCTGCCAAAAGTTTGTGGGGGATAAGGTAGATGCGATTGTGGCAATAGCTACACCTGCGGCGCAAGGTGCGGCGGCAGCAGCAGAGGGCAGCAATATTCCAATAGTGTTTTCGGCAGTGACGGATCCTGTAGAAGCACAGCTTGTAATGAACCCGAGCGCGCCTGAAGGCAATATCACAGGCACGTCAGATGCTATTCCTGTAGATAAAATATTTGCACTTGCAAAAGAGCTTACTCCTAATGTAAAAAGCTTTGGAATAGTGTATAATATGGGTGAGCCAAACAGCGTGGTAGTGGTAGAGCAAGCCAAAAAATATCTTGCCGATAACGGAATAACATTAGAGGAAAGCCCTATTACGGCAAGCGGCGAAGTACAGATGGCGGCAAAAAATCTTAGCGGAAAATGCGATGCGATATTTGTGCCGATAGATAATATGGTAGCAAATGCTATGCCTGTATTGGCACAAGAAGCCATAGCTAAAGGCAAGCCCGTGTATGCGGCGGCAGATTCACTTGTGCGCGATGGAGCGCTTGCGAGCGTGGGAGTGAATTACACTAATCTTGGCAAAAAAACTGCGGATATGCTGATAAAAGTACTGCAAGGTACTGCTATTAAAGATATTCCTGTAGAAATTTTAAGTGATAACGCTGTGGTAGTAAATGCAGATACAGCGAAGGCGCTTAATATAGATGTGAGCAAATATAATAAATAAGAGGGTAATTTTATGAGCTTTTCCGTATTACTTGGCGCATTAGAGCAGGGGCTTATTTACGCACTTGTGGCACTGGGAATATATGTGTCGTACAGAATACTTGACATTGCAGATCTTACTACAGATGGTACATTTGCGCTTGGCGCTGCTGTATCTGCCACACTCACTGTTATGGGACATCCTGTTTTAGCTATATTTGCGGCAATTGTAAGCGGAGCGCTTGCAGGCGGTGTAACGGCGCTTTTGCAAACAAAGCTTGGAGTACAGCCTATTTTGGCAGGTATTATCACTATGACGGCGCTTTATTCCGTAAACCTTATGGTTATGGGCAATAAGCCGAATTTGCCAATGCTTAAAAACGATACTATATTTACAATGATACAAATGTATTTGGGAGATGCAGGCAAGATAGTGCTTTGCGCAGCTATTACATTAATTACGGCTGTGGCGCTGGCACTTTTCCTTAAAACACAGCTTGGGCTATCCTTGCGTGCCACAGGAAATAACCGCGCTATGGTGGCGGCATCTAGCATTAATCCGTCGTTCACCACTACGGTAGGGCTTTGTATTGCAAACGGAATAGTGGCGCTTTCGGGTGCAATTCTTGCGCAATATCAGCGCTTTTCGGCGAGTGATATAGGCAGCGGAAAAGTGGTGCTGGGGCTTGCGAGCTTAATAATAGGAGAAGTGATATTTGGGCGGCGCGGCGGTGTAGTGCGCTGCATTTTGGGCGCAATAACGGGAGGAATAGTATATTGGCTGTTAATGACACTTGCGATGACCTCGTCTATAGTGTCGGCATCTAATTTAAAGCTTGTTTCCGCTATTATTGTGGCGGCGGCGATATCGTATCCTACTATCAAAAACGCTCTTGTCCTACATAAGCAAAGGAAGGCGGCGCGAAATGCTTAATATTAATAATGTTTATAAAACCTTTGGTAAAGGGACTGTGAATGAAAAAATTGTACTCGAGGATTTTTCACTCAGCGTAAAAGACAGCGATTTTATCACGATTATTGGCGGTAACGGGGCAGGGAAGTCCACGCTTTTCAATACTATTGCAGGCACGTTTTTTGTGGATAAGGGAAAAATAGTATTAGATGGCAAGGATATTACATTCACACCTGAATATAAGCGCTCGCGTGAGCTTGGGCGATTGTTTCAAGATCCCCTTATGGGAACAGCGCCTGATATGACCATAGAAGAAAACTTGGCTCTTGCGTATTTGCGCGCAGGTAAAGGCTCAGGGCTTGCCACTGTAAAACAAAAGGACAGAGAATATTTCGCACAAAAGCTAAAGGGACTGGGGCTTGGGCTGGAAACAAGGCTATCAAGCCCTGTAGGATTGCTTAGCGGAGGACAAAGACAGGCGCTTACACTGCTTATGGCTACGCTTGTTACTCCAAAGCTTTTGCTTTTAGATGAGCATACAGCGGCACTGGATCCTGCCACTGTAGATAAGGTGATGAAGCTGACTTGCGATATTATCGCAGAAAATCATATCACCTGTATGATGATTACGCATAATATAAAGGCGGCGCTGGAGGTAGGCACACGCACAATTATGATGGATAACGGGCATATTGTTTTAGATATAGAAGGCGAAGAACGCAGAGGAATGACAGTGCCGCATTTGCTGCAAAAATTTGAACAGAACGCTAAAAAAGCGCTGGATAACGACAGAATGTTACTGTCGTAAAAATAAAAGACCGGCGGCAAACTAAAATGTTTGTCGTCGGTCTTTTTTGTTAAAGCGATTATCTTCCGTTTTCTCTAAAGATATTGCTTAAATCTGTAAGGATATCCTCGGGCAGCATTGTTTGCATAGATAAGCGTGCGGCACAAAGGTCGGCGGCATAGCCGTGCAAATACACACCGCATTTGGCGGCATCCTCGGCGCTAAGACCGATAGCGGCAAGCCCTGCTATCATTCCTGCTAATATATCGCCCGAGCCTCCTCTGGCAAGCCCTGCGTTTCCTGTGGTGTTTTGCCATAAAATGCCGTTTGGAGAAGCTACTAAAGTATGGCTGCCTTTCAGCACTAATATCGTTTGCCATTCTTTGGCATATTTTTGTGCGACGGCGGCGCGATTTTTATGTATTTCCTCGGTGCTAAGCCCTGTAAGCTTTGCAAGCTCACCTATATGCGGTGTGATAATAGATATATTTTTAGCTTGCGATAATATTGACATCTCGCTTTTAATGCTGCAAAGTGCGCCTGCATCAAGTACCACAGTGCCACTGCATAAGGGTAAAAGCGTGCGTACAAGCTGTGAGCTGTCTTCGTTTTCGTAAAGTCCGCATCCAATAAGCAAAGAGCTTGCACAGGAGGCTTTAGCTTGCAATGCCTCATCGTTTGGCAATGGCAAAAACGTTGCTTCTAAAATGCGCGAGGCAATACTGCTTATTACACATTCATCGGCGGCAAGGGTGACAAGCCCTGCGCCTATGCGCAATGCGCCAAGACAGCATAATGCCGCGGCGCCGCGATAATCGCGCGAGCCGCATACGCACAGCACTTTGCCGTAATCGGATTTGCTTGTATTTGAGCTTCGCATTGGTATTTTTGCCCATATTTCAGAGGAAACAGCAGTTTTTATCATTTTTAACGCTCCAACATATCTAATTTGTGGTACAATATAGGTATAGTATAGCACAAAGAGGGCGGTGAGTACAATGTATGAACAATTGCAAGCAATGATTGAGGCGGCACACAAGGTGGTGTTTTTTGGTGGAGCAGGAGCGTCAACAGAGAGCGGAATACCCGACTTTCGCAGTGTAGACGGGCTATATAACACTCGTTATAAGTACCCTCCCGAAGAAATATTGAGCCATCATTTCTTTTTAAATGATACGCAGGAGTTTTATCGCTTTTACCGTGACAAAATGTTGTATAAAGATGCAAAGCCAAATGCTGCACATATGGCGCTTGCGGCATTGGAAAAAAGCGGAAAATTAACGGCGGTAATTACCCAAAATATTGATGGATTGCATCAAAAAGCAGGCAGCCAAAATGTGCTTGAGCTGCACGGGAGTGTGTGGCGTAATTACTGCACAAGCTGCGGCAAGCTTTTTACTTTAGACGAAATACTAAATATGAGCCTAGTGCCGCATTGTGAATGTGGCGGTGTAATAAAGCCCGACGTAGTATTGTATGAGGAAAGCCTAGATAGCGGTGTGATGACGAAAAGCGTACAGGCATTGACACAGGCGGATTTACTGATAGTGGGAGGTACGTCATTGAACGTATATCCTGCGGCAGGACTGCTGCAATATTTTAGCGGTAAGCTCGTGGTTATAAACAAAACACCCACCTTTGCAGATGCAAAGGCAGACCTTGTGCTTCAACAGGCAATAGGCACAGTATTGTGTTAGTATAGCAATGTGCGCACATTGCTATTGAATAAGGAGAAGAATAAGGAGAAAAAATGGACGGAAAAACGCGCGCAAATGTAAAGATAGGTGCTACAGTGGATATAGTGCTAAAGGCAGACCAGCCCACAGGCAAGCTTACAAGAGGGACAGTAATGCGTTTGCTTACCAAAAGCCCCACACACCCTCACGGTGTAAAGGTGATGTTAAGCGATGGGCAAGTGGGCAGAGTACAGCATATAGTGGAATAATGTTAAACGGCTTTAGGTAAAATGATTTTCACTTTACCTAAAGCCGTTTTCTTGCTATATATTAAGCTTAACTTAACAGTCGTTATTATTCTTTAAACTGGCTATTATACAGCTCTGAATAGAATTTGCCCTTCGCTAAAAGCTCGTTATGTGTGCCTGTTTCTACTATGTCACCATCGTTCATAACAAGTATTAAGTCGGCATCGCGGATAGTGGAAAGCCTGTGCGCTATTACAAAGCTTGTACGTCCGCGCATAAGATTATCCATAGCTTTTTGTATGGCAATCTCGGTGCGTGTATCTACACTGGAGGTAGCTTCGTCCAGTATCAAAATTTTGGGGTTAGATAATATTGTGCGCGCTATAGTTAAAAGCTGCTTTTGCCCCTGACTGATATTAGTAGCTTCTTCATTTAGCACCATATTGTAGCCGTCCGGCAGTGTTTTTACAAAATGATGTACTTGCGCTGATTTTGCTGCTTGTATTACATCTGCATCGCTTGCATCTAGCTGACCGTAACGAATGTTTTCCATAATTGTACCGCCATACAGCCAAGTATCTTGCAATACCATGCCAAACATATCACGTAAATCATTGCGTGGAAATTGCTTTACGTCGTATCCGTCTATCAGTACAGCACCCTCGGTTACGTCATAAAAGCGCATCAAAAGCTTAACCATTGTGGTTTTGCCTGCACCTGTAGGGCCTACTATAGCTATTTTTTGTCCTTGATTTATCACAGCGGAAAAATCGTTTATGATAGTTTTTTCCGGTACATATCCAAAATGAACGTGAGCAAAAGTGACTTCGCCCTTAATTTTGGAGGTATCTATAGCTTGAGGAGGATCGGCGCTCTCTTCACTTTCGGCAAGAAATTCAAATACACGTTCTGCCGCTGCCGCTGTTTGCTGTAATACATTGGAAATATTGGCAAGCTGCTGTATAGGCTGGTTAAATGAGCGAACGTATTGTATAAATGCTTGTATGTCGCCTACGGAAATAGTGCCGTTCAGTGTGAGAAATCCGCCTAATATACATACAGCTACATATCCGATATTGCCGATAAAATTCATTAAAGGCATCATCAGCCCCGATAAAAATTGGCTTTTCCAAGCTGTATTATAGAGTTCATCGTTGATTTTACAAAAAGTATCTACGCTTTTTTCTTCGCCGTTAAATGCTTTAAGCACAAGATGTCCGCCATACATTTCTTCTACGTGTCCGTTTGCAGCGCCAAGATAGGTTTGCTGCTTTTTAAATAGCGGCTGGCTGTATTTTACCACTTTGCCTACGATTAAAAGGCTGAATGGCAAAATACATAAAGTAACAAGAGTCATAAGGGGGCTGATAGTGAGCATCATAACGACTACACCTATCAGCATTGTCACGCTTGACACTATTTGAGATAGACCTTGATTTAGAGTTTGTGATACGGTATCCACATCATTTGTAATGCGCGACAGTACGTCGCCGCTCTGTACTTTATCAAAATAAGACAGCGGCATACGGCTGATTTTCGCGTTTAAGTCGCGGCGCATATTATAGCTTACCTTTGTGGAAATACCTGTCATTATTAAGCCTTGTGCCGCAGATAATATCGAGGACACAAGATATATCAATAGCAAAAACAAAAGGATATCTTTAATTATACTAAAATTGATAGAGCCTGTGCCTGTGAGCATTGCCACTACACCTGTAAACAGCTCGTTTGTGGCAGAACCGAGTATTTTAGGGCCGATTATCGCAAATATTGTAGATGCCGCTGCAAATATGCCTACTGCGATAATAGCATAAATATATTTGCCGAGATACGAGCAGAGCTTTGATATAGTGCCTTTAAAGTCTTTGGCTTTTTCTCCCGGCATCATTCCGGCAGGGCCGTGGCCTCTGCCGCCCATAGGCGAACGTGTTTTTACTTCTCCCATTGTTCAAGCTCCTCCTTTGGCAATTGCGATGCCGCTATCTCGCGGTAGGTTTCGCAATTATTCATCAGTTCCTCGTGTGTTCCTTTACCCACTATATGTCCTTCGTCCAGCACTATTATTTGCTGAGAATGTACTATAGTGGAAATGCGCTGTGCTACTATTAATACGCTTGCACCGCCTGTATAAGTGCCTAAAGCTTCGCGCAATGCAGCATCTGTTTTAAAGTCGAGCGCAGAGAAGGTATCATCAAAAATGTATATAGGCGCTTTTTTTACAAGCGCGCGTGCAATGGATAATCGTTGGCGCTGTCCGCCCGACACATTAGTGCCGCCCTGGCTTATTTCACTTGCAAAGCCATCGTCCAGCTCATCAATAAATTCGGAGGCTTGTGCGGTTTCGCTTGCGTTTCGCAGTAATTCATCGGAAGCTTCGTTGTTACCAAGACGTAAATTGCTTGCGATATCTCCGCTAAAAAGCATACCTTTTTGCGGCACATAGCCTATAGCTTCACGCAGCTCGTGCTGTGTTATGTCGCGAATATCTACACCGTCTATGGTAATACTGCCTACGGTTACGTCGTAAAACCGCGGAATTAAGTTAATAAGTGTAGATTTACCTGAGCCTGTAGAGCCGATAAAAGCTGTGGTTTCGCCTGCACGGGCTGTAAAATTAATATGGTCGAGTACATTTTCATCTGCGCCTTCATAATGAAAGCAAACATCGTTAAATGCTATATCACCGTGGATTTCTTTAGGTAAATGCTTTGGAGAAACGGGATCTTTTACACTGCTCTCGCTGTCTAGCACCTCAGAAATACGTTTGCCCGATACGCTTGCGCGCGGCAGCATAATAAACATCATACTTATCATAAGGAAGCTCATCATTATCTGCATTGCGTACTGCATAAATGCCATCATATCGCCCACCTGCATACCGCTTTGGGCTATTTGCTTACCGCCTATCCACACTATTAATAGGCAGATGCCATTGAGTATTAAGTTCATTATCGGCATCATTAAAGATACGGCACTAAAAATGAACATAGAATTGCTTGATAAATCCTTGTTGGCTTTATCGAAACGATTTTCTTCAAACTTTTGGGTGTTAAACGCGCGTATTACCATCATACCCGACAGTCCCTCGCGTGACACTAAGTTTAGCTTATCCACAAGCTGCTGCATTTTGGTAAAGCGCGGCATTGCAATGGCAAATATTGTACCGATTATGCAGAATATTAAGATTACGGCAAGCACTATTATCCAAGCCATTCCACTGGATTTGCTAAGTGCCATTATAGTGCCACCAATACCCATAATAGGTGCAAAGCACATTATGCGTAGCCCCATTGTAAGAAAGCCCTGTATTTGCGTAATGTCGTTGGTGGTGCGTGTAATAAGGCTTGCCGTAGAAAAATGGTCAAGCTCGGCTGAGGTAAATGTGGATACTTTTTTAAACACATCGCGCCGTAAATCGCGCGCTACACCTGCGCCCATACGAGATGCAAGCAAGCCAACGCTTACGGCTGCCGCACATAAAAGTAAGCTAAAGCCTAACATTTTAAGCCCTGTTATCAAGATATAATTGTTTTGGATAGAAGCAGTGTTTGCGCCAAGCTGAGTATAAATACTTTTGATAAATACAGCCGAGCTTTGCCCGAGCATAGCTTCGGGTGTGTCAGCGGCAACAGATATCGCTGCATCTATTTTTTCAGGAGGCACCTGTGAAAGCATTGGCAGCATAGCTTCTAGCTTTGCCATATCTAATGCGGCAACAGCTCCCTCGCCATTTGTATGCTCGCTATTGGCAGAAGCGTTGTCCTTAACGAACGTTATAAACGCATATCCTGCACGCGCAAACGCAGTGTTTATCTCATTTGTTGTATTAGTAAGATACAATGCGCTTTGCGCTTCGCTATTAGGAAACTCTTTTGTGATTTTCTTGTACAAGTCTGCGTTCATAGCGCTTTTATCAATAGGCTGATAATAGCTCGCCATCAGCGCTTTGTCACCTTCAGTACAAAAAGCACTCATAAGCTCAAGCCCGTTTTTGGTGATTGCTTTAGGCGCTTGTTCGGTGATACCGCCCTTTTGTATGCCTACATTTACGATATCACTCATCATATTAGGCAGGCTTAAATCTAACATTGCCTGCGTAAACAGCAGCACGAGTGCCACTATAGCCACAGCAATATACGGTTTTAAATATCTTGCCAGTTTTATCATATTTTTTGCTCCTTATCTAATATATAGTTTATTTCCGCATCTTCCAAAACACCCGACAGTCTATCAAGCATATTGATTAGCGCCGCGACATTGCTGTCGCCGTATGAATGTAATGCGTGGTTGAGCTTTTCTTCAAAACAGGTATGCGCCCTTTGCACTAAAGCAGTACCGCTTTCAGTAAGCCCTACTCTTGATATGCGGCGGTCGGTGCTGTCTTGCAGACGATAAATGTAACCTAGCTTTTCAAGCGCAGTTGCACGCTGGCTTACTACGGGTAAGGACTGCCGCATTATCATAGCGATATCGGTGAGAGACACGCAATTGTCTACCACAACCACAGGGTGTGCATATGGTAAGCGGCTGTCTTGCGCGTGGGCGATAGTCATCAGCACACCAAACAAAGATTTGTTTATCTCGGGTGCAGGAGTGATATCGTGCCAAGCTTTGCGCAATCGGCTCATAGAGCGAAACAGCTCAAGCGGCGGTCCAAAATTTTCAGACATATAGCAACGCTCCTTTCAAAAGTAGTTAAGTTCATAAACAGTTAGCTTACTTAAGTATATTACATATTTTAAAATTCGATGTCAATAGCTTTGATACAAAGTATTTAAAAAATTCACAATCCCGAAACAAAATAACTGTAAATACCTAGAATAGTTGACAATATAACGATAATGCGATATTTTACAGAATAAGAAATTTTGCAGACAAATCGCTTTGCAAATTATACTATAACAAAAATATAATACTACAAGTAATAATTAGTACATACAAGATGTACTAATTTGCATATGATTAGCAAAATTTACACGTAATGAGAATATTATGTAAAATAATATAACGTATTGTCGAATAATAAATTTTACATAACAGCAGTTAAGTGAAATACCAAGCTATCAAATGTTAGCAAAATGATAAAAAATAAGCAAAGAACATAGTTTTATGTTCTTTGCTTATCATTAACAAGATATTTGCAAAGGTTTGCTAAAAAGTACCGTCGTCGCTCCTGCTTGCGCCTGTCCATAGCTTATAATACGCACCTTGTTTTTCGAGCAGCTCCTCGTGTGTGCCTTCTTCTAATATGCCTGTATCACCGAGTACAAGTATGCGGTCAGCGTGCTTAACGGTCGTTAAGCGGTGGGCAATTGTTAAAGTAGTACGTCCCTCGGCAAGCTTTGCTAGGCTGTTACTTACCTGCTGCTCGCTCTCATTATCAAGCGCGCTTGTCGCTTCGTCGAGTATAAGTATCGGAGGATTTTTTAGAAATACGCGAGCTATGCTGATACGCTGCTTTTGTCCGCCTGATAGCTTTACACCGCGCTCACCGACATAGCTGTTATATCCGTCTTGAAGCTCCATAATAAAGCCGTCTGCCCCTGCAAGCGTTGCCGCATATATTACTTCGTCTTTAGTGGCATCTTGCCTGCCATAAGCTATATTATCATAAACAGTGCCGCTAAATAAATAAACATCTTGCTGTACTATGCCTATTGCACGTCTTAGGCTTTCTAAGGTAACGCTGCGTACATCGCGGCCGTCCAGTAATATCTGCCCTCCTGTGGCATCGTAGAAGCGCGGTATCAAATTAGTAAGCGTGGTTTTGCCTCCGCCCGATGGCCCTACTAAAGCAAGCTTTTCGCCTGAATGTATTGTAAGATTGAGATTGTGCAGCACCTTATTGTGGTCATCGGGGTATTCAAACGAAACATTGTTAAACACAATTTCGCCTTTGATATCAACAAGAGGCTGTGCGCCGTCCTCGTCTAGGATATCTATTTCGGCATCAATTATTTCATAAAAGCGTTCAATGCCGGTGATGCCACGCTGAAATTGCTCCATAAATTCTATTATGCGCCTTATTGTGGTGAGTAAAGTGGTGACATATAATAGATATGCAACTAAATCTCCTGCACCAATAAGTCCTTTTGTAAGAAAAATGCCGCCGAGAACAATAACAATAATATACATAATACCGTCGAAAAGCCTAACGGTAGTATTGAAAAGCGACATATATTTGTAGCTCTCTTTTTTAATGTCGAGAAATTTGGTATTATCTGTTTCAAATTTGGCGCGCTCCACATCCTCATTGCCAAAGGCTTTTACTACGCGCTCGCCCAATAAGCTATCCTCTATGCGCGAATTTAGCTCACCGATATGGCGGCGCTGTTTGCGAAACGCTTGCTTTACTTTAGCGTTAAATGCACCGCAGCTCACTATCATTATGGGTATAAACGCAAAAATTATCAGCGTAAACGGCACGTTTATATTTGCCAAAATCACAAAAGAAATTATTCCTTTAAGTATGGCAATGAAAAATTCTTCAGGGCAATGATGAGCAAACTCTGTAACGTCAAACAAATCGTTTGTGATGCGCCCCATTATTTGCCCTACCTTAGTGTTGGCATAATATGTATCAGACAGCTTTTGCAAATGGCTAAAGGCATCGCGGCGCATATCTGTCTCTATGCGCGCACCCATTACGTGCCCCATATTAGCCATATAGTACGCAGCTATGCAGTCTATTATACGCAAAGCCATATACATAAGCCCCATACGCACTACCATATTTACTGTAAAAGCGGCGGCGGAGCTAAGGGCGGAATTAGTGAGCGTGCGCATTATCAGCGGTAAAGTAAGCTCACAAGCAGTGGTTAGCGCCGCGCAGAATAAATCGAGCGCCATCACTCCTTTGTAGCGAAACAAATACGGCGCAAAGCGGCGCATTAACGAAAAAGTGCTGTTTTTTGGTTTGGCATTGGTGTGCTTCATTATTTGCTCACCTGCCCAAGCTCTTTTAACAAACGCTGTCTTTCATCCCATAATTTTTGCGATAAATCTACATAATAGCGGTGCGGATTTTCAAATCGTGTTACTTCGTCCCACAATGTATCCACCTGCTGTGCGCAAGCTTTGCGAATATCCGTAAGCTTAGGCAACTTATATACGCGCGCACCGTCCTTATATATTACAGTAGACAGTAAAGCTGCCGTAACATTAGTAAATGTGCGCGATTTCCAAGTTTCTACAGGATCAAACAAAGTGATGCCGTCTGTGGTATCCACGTTTTCGTCCCACATTGTAATATAATCAGCCATAGCCTTGCCTGTTTCGTTATCATATATGCGCCATAGCTTTTTAAGATGAGGTAAAGTCATTTTCTCTATAGATTCGCTTATTTTTATCTTAGGTATATATCCGCTTTCGTCTTTTACAGCGGCAAGCTTGTACACTCCGCCAAATACAGGATCGCTTTTGCTGGTAATCATATTTTCACCTATGCCAAAGCTGTCTATTTTAGCACCTTGCAATAATAAATCGCGCACGATATATTCATCGAGTGAATTAGAAGCGCAAATGCCCACGTCCTCGTATCCTGCGGCATCTAGCAGCTTGCGTGCTTTTTTAGATAAATAAGCGATATCTCCCGAGTCTATTCGTATGCCCTTTGGACGAATACCAAGAGGCTTTAATATTTCATCAAATACACGTATAGCATTTGGTACACCACTTTTTGCTACAGAATACGTATCTACTAATAGTACACAATTGTCTGGATATAACTCTGCGTAATTTACAAATGCCTCGTATTCAGATGGAAACATCTGTACCCAGCTATGTGCCATAGTGCCAAGTGCAGGTATGCCGTATAATCTATCTGCCATTACGCACGCTGTGCCAGCTACACCGCCAATGTATGCTGCCCTTGCTCCAAGCACAGCGGCATCATACCCTTGCGCGCGGCGCGAGCCAAATTCCATTACAGGGCGCTGTGCGGCGGCACGCACTATACGGTTAGTTTTAGTGCAAATTAAGCTTTGGTGATTAAATGTAACAAGTAAAAGCGTTTCTATAAGCTGAGCTTCTATGGCAGGGCCTTCCACGGTAACGATAGGCTCGCCCGGAAAAATAGGAGTACCTTCTTTTACCGCCCAAATATTGCAATGAAATTTAAAATGCAGTAAATAATCGAGAAAACCCTCGGAAAAACATTTTTTACAGCGTAAATACTCTATATCTTCTTCTGAAAAATGCAGCTCGTCTATTATATTACAAAATTGCTCTAGCCCTGCCATAATAGCAAAGCCTGCGCCATCGGGTATTTTGCGAAAAAACATATCGAACACGCCGACTTTATCGGCATATCCTTTTTCAAAATATCCACCTGCCATAGTAAGCTCGTAAAAATCCATTAGTAAAGTAAGATTGCGCTCTTCACTGATATTAGTCATATTCAGCCTCCAATAAATTAATACTGTTAAAATTTTTAAAGCTGCCCTCATATAGCAGCGGTAAATCAAAATTGCACATATCCATTGGCTTAACGAGGCTTGAATCTTTGTTAAAAGGCAAAATGCCATTTAGCATCTCCGCCACAAAGCCTATGCAGGTGTAATGCTTTAGCCTGTGAATTGGAATACCGAAATAATGATACGCAATGTTTAATGTACCATATTTATAACTATTAGTATTATCAATAAAGGGCTGTAATCTTGCGTTTAGCAAATCGTACTGAGCATCGGTAAGTGTAACAAGATATACGCGCAGCTTGCCGCGAGGATGATGATTATAAAAGTGCTTGCCAAAGCCTTGCGTGATAAATCCACTTGGAAGCAAAAGATAAGTGAATTTACGGCCAAAGGAATATAATGGATTTAAAGTGGGGGAAAAAGATATACCTGCGTGTGAATATTCGGCACCGTTTGTAAATAAGCTAATGCCGTTTGCAAACCACGTACCCGAATGAGTCACCGCCAAATATAATTTGTGCAAAATAGCTCCTTTTGGAAAGTTTCGTATAAACTATCGTTTTATTTGTTTTGCTTTGCGTTTTTTGTTGTTGGAGATTATTGCAATAGCGGCATAGGCTATCAGCGTGATAGCGGTAACCGTTAACACCACGCGGAAATATAGGCTCTTTACAAATGCTTTTATTTTGGCTATTACAAATAATAATGTGTCGCGCTCTACATCTTGCCCTGCTATCAAATCCGATTTACCGATAACCTCGCCGGCAAGGGATAAAGTAACTTTACCTATCACATCGCCTTGCTTTACAGGCGCTTCCACATATTCGGGTAAATCATACGTTTTTTGCAATACGGTAGCATCTGCATCCTTAGGCAAAATGGTTTTAATGTCTTGCGTGGGGTATAGCTGCAAAGCATCGCTTGTGCGGCAATATAAAAGCTTTACTTCATTTAGCGGAGACAATGGATCAAGCGCAGGGCGCACAGAAAAGTTTTTAAATGCCCATTCGTCTAGGGCGGCTGTATCGTAAAATGAGTACGCGTACTCGTCGGGCGGTACGTCATAAGGAGTGCCGAGTACTACGGTAATATAATTCATACCGTCTTGCGATGCAGTGGATACAAAGCCACGTCCTGCCTCGGGGGTAGAGCCTGTTTTCACACCCTTTATATACTCGCGGTACATAGATGAGGTGCGGTTTTTTTGCATATAATTAGTGGTGTATATCGTGTAGGCGCAATTAGCCTTGCCGCCTGCTTCGGGAGCGGTGTGTTTATTGGTAAATGGCATTTCATAGCTTGAAGAAGATGCGATAGTGCGAAATATTTCGTGCTTCCAACATTCCTGTGTAATAAGAAATAAATCGTGAGCTGTGGAATAATTGCCCTTATCCATACCCTCTAGCCCGTGAGCGTTTGTGAAATTAGTGTTTTTGCAGCCAAGCTCTTTGGCGCGCGCGTTCATCATAGCATAAAAGTTTTCCATATTGCCGCTACCTACGTAATACGCGGTTACAGCCGCAGCTTCGTTGCCGCTCGGCAGCATCATAGCATACAATAATGTACGTGCCGTTACCTCTTCCCACGGGCGAATGTCGGCGGTGGAAGAACCGGGTGTGGTAACAGGCGGTACATAAAGGTCTCCGTTTGCGGTGATAACGGTGCTGTCAAGCTCGGATATCGGCACTTTTTCTATCAGTAATAAAGTGGTCATCAGCTTAGTAAGGCTTGCGATACTGCGCTTTTCGTCAGCGTTTTTTTCGTATAAAACAAGGCCCGTATCAAGGTTTACCATATAAGCCGATGCGGCGGTTATCTCAAACGGAGGAGTAAAGCCGGCGGCAGATACAGGCAAGGAAACAGAAATTATTATAATGAACCCTAAAATAAGGGATAATAGTTTTTTCATATAGAAATTCCTCTTTAAAAATGTTATACTAAATGCCATAGTAATATAAGTATAGGCACTCTGCTTGTAACTTCATACTATTATAGCAGATTGTACAAGAAGAATAAAGATATATCTGCGTTTTCACAAAACTCTGGTAAGGAGCGCATAATAATATGGTGTACGTTACGAGCGATTTACACGGTGATAAAGAACGGCTTTTAGAAAAAGCAATAAAAAAGCTAAAACGCACAGATACTTTAATAGTACTCGGTGATTTTGGCTTTTTGTGGGATGGCAGTAAACGCGAACAAAAAATATTAAAATGGCTGTCACATCGTAGATTTCAGCTTTGCTTTATAGATGGCTGCCACGAAAATTTTGATTTGCTGAAAGAATATCCGATAGTGGATTATATGGGCGGCAAAGCGAGAATGATAGGTAAGCGTTTATTTTATCTTATGCGCGGAGAATTGTATAATATTGACGATAAAAGCATATTTACAATGGGAGGCGGCGAGAGCAAAGATAAAGATGACCGCAAAGAAGGGCTAAACTATTGGCGCGCGGAATTACCAAAGGCAGATGAAATGGATAAAGGCGAAGAAAGCTTGGCAAAAGCCGGATATAAGGTAGATTATATCCTCACCCACGATGCACCTGCAAAGCTATTAATGTTTATAGATATGTCTTTGCACGAGATAAATTGGTTTGAGGCATATCTTGACGAAATAATGAAAAAGACTGATTATAAGCACTGGCTTTTCGGCTGTTATCATCGTGATATCGCAATATCCACTAAGGCAACGGCAGTTTACAGAGGGATTGTAAAGCTTGATTAGACGATAAAATTTTAAGGAGATATATATTATGGAAGTAAAAAGAAACGGCGGCAATGGCAGACGTAGCATTTGCGTGAGAACGGAGCATACATTGTATACAAGCGGCATCACATCTACTCAGCTTAATGCAGATGTAAAAACACAGGCAAAGGATATTTTCAAGCAAATGGAAAAGATATTAGACAGATACCATTCGGACAAAAGCTCTATAATAATGGCTACTATATATCTTGCGGATATGGCGGATTACGGTGCATTTAATGCCGTATGGGACGAATGGATAGTAGATGGCTTTGAGCCGTGCCGCAGCGTGGTAGAGGCAAAGCTTGCCACTGATGAATACAAAGTAAAAATATCACTTGTAGCCGCTTTATAGGAGGGGTATTATGCCAAAATATATTATGGCGCTTGATGCAGGTACTACCAGCAGCAGGGCAATATTGTTTGATGACAGGCAAAACATAGTAAATATGGCACAAAAAGAGTTTACACAGCATTATCCAAAAGAAGGCTATGTAGAGCACGATCCTATGGAGCTGTACGCAAGCGTATACGGTGTGATGGTAGAGGTGC
>JAVWEG010000038.1:8254-20217 GCA_036641735.1 Oscillospiraceae bacterium | reverse complement strand
CGAAGGGTTGATGAATACAGGTATTATTGCCGCAGATACGTTTGATTATGATATTATTGATGAAATATATACACCGTTTGATAATCTTACGATGATGATAACGCTCGGCGCAGACAGCACTACAAAAAGAGAGATAATAGGCTCTGTAGCGGAGGGCCTACACGCAGACAGCGCAGATGCAAAGCATATTGCACGTTTGCATGAAATATTTTGCGCACCATCGTTGCAAATGGTATCGTTTACAATTACTGAAAAGGGCTATGCACTCACAAGGTCAGACGGTAGCTTATTGCCTGTAGTACAAGAGGATATAGATGACGGCCCATCGAAAGCTCGCCACGCTATGAGTATGATAGCTGCACTTTTATTTGAACGCTATAAAGCAGGGCACTTGCCAATAGCAATGGTTTCTATGGACAATTGCAGCCATAACGGAGAAAAGCTGCAAACCAGTGTGATGACAATAGCTAAAGAATGGCTGCAAAAAGATTATGTTGATGCTGGCTTTATAGAATATTTATCAAATGAAAAGCTGGTATCGTTTCCGTGGAGTATGATAGACAAAATTACTCCGCGTCCTGCGCCGAGCGTAAAAATATCGCTCGAAAAAGATGGCATAGAGGATATGTCACCTATTATCACGAGAAAAAATACATTTATTGCGCCTTTTGTAAATGCGGAGCGTCCGCAATATTTAGTAGTAGAGGACAAATTCCCAAACGGTCGTCCGCCGCTTGAAAAAGCAGGAGTATATATGACGGATCGTGATACTGTAAACCGTACAGAGCGTATGAAGGTAACTACTTGCTTAAATCCATTGCATACGGCAATGAGCGTATATGGCTGTTTACTTGGATACAATTTGATATGCGACGAGATGAAAGATGCCGATATAGTAAAGCTTGTAGAGACACTTGGCTACAAAGAGGGATTGCCTGTGGTTACAGATCCTAAAATCCTCAGCCCTAAAGCATTTATAGACGAAGTAGTGCGTGAACGCTTGCCAAACCCATTTATGCCTGATGCGCCTGCGCGTATAGCTACAGATACCTCGCAAAAAGTGGGAATTCGCTTTGGAGAAACAATAAAAAGCTATATTGCGCTTAAACGTGATGTAAATGAGCTTGTAGCTTTGCCGCTTGCAATAGCAGGCTGGATGAGATATTTACTTGCGATAGATGATAACGGAAATGAAATGCCTGTATCTGATGATCCGTTAAAAGATGAGCTGCAAGCGCAGCTTGCGGATATTCGTGTTGGCGAGTCGAGTACGTATACAGGGCAGCTAAAGCCGATATTGGCAAATGCTTCTATATTTGGCACAGACCTTGTAGCAGCAGGGCTAAGCGAAAAAATAGAAAAATATTTTGTCCGTTTGCTTGCAGGCAATGGTGCAGTACGCACTACTTTGCACGACGCGTTAAATTAAAATATAAAGAGAGGTAAACTTATTATGAAAATGACATTTCGCTGGTACGGTGAGGGCAGAGATACTATCACCTTGCGCCAAATAAAGCAAATCCCCGGAATGAGCGGCATTATGGGTGTACTTGATGCTAAAGCAGCAGGTGAAGTATGGACGTATGAAGAATGTAAAGAATATATCGACCATATACGTGCGAATGGCTTAGAGTGCGAGGTAATAGAGAGCGTTAATGTTCACGAAGATATAAAAATGGGGCTTGCTACGCGTGATAAATATATTGCCAATTACTGCGAAACTATTCGCAATTTAGCTAAAGTGGGAGTAAAGGTAATTATTTATAATTTTATGCCTGTGCTGGATTGGCTGCGTACAGACCTTGCACGCGAAATACCTGAGGACGGCAGCAATAGCCTGTATTATGATGAAGCCGACCTTAAAGGTATGTCTCCTATGGAAATAGTGGAAAATACAGCTAAAAGCAGTAATGGATTTTCGTTGCCCGGCTGGGAACCTGAACGCTTAAAAGAGCTTTCTAAAACACTGGAAATATATAAAAACATCAGTGTAGATGATATGCTAGTGCATTATAAATACTTTTTAGATGCAATTATTCCCGTGTGCGAAGAAGTGGGCATAGTAATGGCTTGCCATCCCGACGATCCTGCGTGGCCTATATTTGATTTACCGCGTCTTGCTCATAACAAAGAAGGCTATGATAAAATTATAGGGCTTGTAGATAGCCCGTGCAATACAGTTTGCCTTTGCACAGGCTCGCTTGGAAGTGATCCTAATAATGATATACCCGAGATTATTCGCCATTTTGGTAAATTGGGGCGCATTGGCGCAATGCACGTTCGCAATGTAAAATATCTTGGATATCACAAATTTCGTGAAGCAAGCCATCTTAGCAGTGACGGAGACCTTGATATGTACGAGATAATGAAGGCAATTTATGAAACTTGCCCAAATACCTATGTAAGACCTGACCACGGACGTATGATATGGGACGAAAAAGGTCGTCCCGGATACGGGCTTTATGATAGGGCGCTAGGCTGTACTTATCTTAACGGGCTGTGGGAAGCTATTGATAAATCTAATAAACACACAAAATAATAAGGAGAATGTAATATGTTCTTTTCAAACGTAAAAATAGCGGAAAAATATAATTATCTGGAAGAAAAATTTACTATTGCATATAATTGGCTAAAGGAAACCGACTTAATGTCTCTTGAACAAGGTGCTTATCCACTGGATAACGATGGCACAGTGACAGCCAATGTACAAAAATATACTACAATTGAGCCACAGGACGGCTTGTTTGAAACGCACGACAAATATTTTGATATTCAGTATATGGTGTGCGGTAAAGAGCAATTTGGCATTTGTAAGCGTGATGGGCTTACAGTGAAAAAATCTGTACCTGAAAACGATGTTGTGTTTTATGAAGAGCCTGATATCAGTGGTACAGTGCCTTTATTGCAAGGAGACCTTATTGTGGTAGCACCTGAAGATGCACATAAGCCGCGCTGTCGTGCAGGCGAGGCGGAAGCTGTAATAAAAGTGGTAGTTAAGGTGAAAATATAAAGGAGGGCAAAATGAAAGCAATTAAAATACAAAAGCCGTGGGAAGTAAGCTGTGTAGATATGGATAAGCCTGTGCCGCTTAAAGGCGAGGCGCTTATTAAAATAGTGTCGGCAGGTATTTGCGGCAGTGATATTGGTGCATTCCGCGGCACTAATGGGCTTGTATCTTATCCGCGCGTTATCGGACACGAGCTTGCAGGTATAGTAGAAGAGATATCAATAGATAACCCTAAGGGATTAAAAGTAGGGGATAGGGTAATAGTGGATCCGTATATTTATTGCGGTAAATGCTATCCTTGTAGCATAGGACGTACTAACTGCTGCAATGATTTAAAGGTGCTGGGTGTACATATAGACGGTGGTATGGCAGAATATTATTGTCATCCTGAAGAAATGCTTATCAAAATACCCGAGGATTTGGATTGGACACTTGCCGCAATGGCAGAGCCGCTGACAATTTCATTGCACGGGATACATCGCGGCTCATTAAAAAGCGGAGAATATTGTGCTATTATCGGCGCAGGGCCAATAGGGCTTGTGGCAGGTATGATAGCCGAGGCTTATGGCGCTCACGCAATACTTATAGATTTGGTGCAGGAACGTTTGGATTTTGCAAAGAGTCTTGGTATTGAATATATTATAAATTCTAAAGACGAGGATGCTTTAGCGCGCGTAAGCGAAATAACAGGCGGAGTATTGGCGCAGCAGGTAATGGAATGTAGCGGCGCAAATGCCGCTGTGCGTATGTCACTTGACTTAGTGAGCAACGCAGGCAGAGTAACGTTAACAGGATGGCCTAAAACAGAAACTTCATTGCCGACAGACCTTATTACGCGCAAAGAAATTGATATTAGAGGTGCGCGCACAAGCGCAGGCGAGTTTGAAGAAGCGATAGAGCTTATACGCTCAAAGCGGGTAGATATGGGTAAAATACTTACTAAAACCGTATCGCTCGCCGAAGCCCCCGACACTATCAGAGATATAGAGAAAAATCCGGGCAACTATATGAAGGTAGTAGTAAAAATGTAAAATAAAAACTGCTCTGTAAAATGAAATGTCATTTTACAGAGCAGTTTTTTGGCTTATTTATTAAAGAAAAATCTGTTGGCGTTATTGTAACAAATATCTTGTACAAGTGAGCCTACATATTTGATATCGTTCGGATATTCGCCGTTTTCTATCCATTCACCAAATAGCTCACATAAAATACGGCGGAAATATTCGTGGCGCGCATAGCTCAAAAAGCTGCGGCTGTCGGTGAGCATACCTACAAAATTGCCAAGTATTCCAAGATTGGCAAGGCTTGTTAGCTGATTACACATTCCGTTTTTGGTGTCATTAAACCACCACGCACTGCCGTGCTGTATTTTGCCTGCGGTTTCAGCACCTTGAAAACAGCCTAATATAGTACCAAGTACAGCATCGTCGTTTGGATTAAGGCTATATAATATAGTTTTTGGCAGCTCATTTGTATAATTAAGTGCATCTAAAAAGCTTACTATGCCATTGGCACAAGATACACCTGAAATGCAATCAAATCCTGTATCAGCGCCAAGACGTTTAAACATTTCGGCATTTGCGTTACGTATTGCACCATAATGCAGCTGCATTACTATATCGTGTTTATGATATTGTCTACCAAGAAATACCATTATATAGGTTTTATACATTTCGGCTTCGGCAAGGCTAATGTCCTCACCGCGGATAGCTTTGTTATAAATGATGTTTACAGTATCTTTGTCGGCAGGACGATACATAATATAGTCAAGACCGTGGTCACTTGCTTTGCAGCCTAAAGAGGCGAATTTTTCTATAGTTTTGGCAAGCGCCGCGGTAACACCGTCTATAGTATCAAGCTTTGTGTCGGTAGCTACGGCAAGCTTGCCCATATATTCGGTAAAGCCTACTTTGTCAATGTTTATCGCTTTGTCGGGGCGATAGCTCGGTATCACCTTTACACTGCAAGAAGCATCCTGCGCAAGCTTTGCGTGCCATTCTAATGTGTCTATAGGATCATCTGTAGTGCCTATCACTTTTACATTGCTTTGCTCTATAAGTCCACGCACTGAAAGCGCGTCCTCGCTAAGCTTAGCATTGCACAAATTCCATACTTCTTCGGCGGTGTCACCATTTAATGCGCCATTATAGCCAAAATAGTTTTTAAGCTCTAAATGACACCAGTGATACATCGGGTTGCCAATAGCGCGCGGCAAAGCATTTGCAAATGCAATAAATTTTTCTTTATCTGTAGATTTGCCTGTAATGTATTTTTCATCTACGCCATTAGAGCGCATAATGCGCCATTTGTAATGGTCACCACCAAGCCATACCTGTGTGATATTATCAAAACGGCGATTTTCGTAAATTTCAGCAGGATTGATGTGACAATGAAAATCGATAATAGGCATTTGCGATGCGTAATCGTGATAAAGAGTTTTTGCGGTGTCGCTATTTAATAAAAAGTCCTTGTCCATAAATGTTTTCATATAAATACTCCTTCAATTTTTGTTACTGTTAATTATAAAGCTTTCACGCTGTACTAGCTTCGGAGACAATACTACACGAGCAGCAACTGTATTTCCGAGGAAAATCTCTGACAGTAGTGAGATGCCCGTAGCGCATAATGCCTCAACCATATTATCCACGCTTGTTAGTGACGGCACAGTACATTCTGCCAAAAAGCTGTTGTTAAAGCCGATTACAGGCAAGGTGCGCCGCTCTTTGGCAAGACGTCGCAATACACCTGCTGCCAAAATATCTTCGCTTGTAAGCACTGCATCAATATTGGGATACTTACTGCATATATTTGCAAAATCGGCACAAGCGGTATCTACATTGCACTCGCTTTTTTCGGCATAACAGTCGTTAGATATAGATAATTCATCGATAGCACGGCTAAATCCCGAGCGCTTCGCTCTGCCGCTTGGGCTATCACAATCGTAGAGATACAATATGTTTCTACAGCCTGCCGCATACAATAGCTGCACATTATCATACGTAGCGGCGGCTTCATCGCATATTATGCAATGCACATTTTCAACTTCAGCCTCGGCATTTATCATTATTATAGGTACGCTTTGTGCGGCACGCGCAAGGTCGGTATCCGGTAAATTGTCTTTAAAGGCACTGCCTACAGTGATAATTGCATCTACACGCATATCTAAAAGCCGCTTTAGGCAAAGCTGCTTTTCTTTGCGGTCATCGCCTGTGCAATACAATAGCACATCGTATCCTTTACTGCGCAAAAGCCTGTGTATCACACTTACAGCTTTTGCATAATACATATCAGCTACATCTATACATAGCACACCTATCATTTTAATACTGTCAAGTCCCAGCCCTCGCGCAAACACATTTGGGGTATAGCTTGTTTCTTTTATTATTTGCAATACCTTGTCTTTGGTTTTTGCACTCACGCTTTCGGCTCCGTTTATTACACGGCTTACGGTGGCAATGCTTACATTTGCTTTTTTTGCGATATCGTAAATATTCATATACACTCCTATATAAGAAATTGTAAGAGGTTACATTTATTATACATATCGGATTTATGTATGTCAATTGCATTTTAACTAAATATTTATAAAAAATATGTGCTAATATGATGTTGACATCAGGATAAAAAAGATATAAAATGTAAGCACTTACAAAAAGTTCGCCATTAAAACAATAAAACAGGAGAAGATAAAATATGAAAAAATTGAGCTACGCTACATTAAAAGAACAACAATACAACGGCTATTTGCTTAAAAACGCACCCGAGCGTATATTGCAGTTTGGCGAAGGTAACTTTTTGCGCGCGTTTGTAGATTATTTTGTTGATATGGCAAACGAAAAGTGCGCATTTAATTCAAAAGTAGTGCTATGTCAGCCAATAGAACAAGGATTGGCGCAGATGATAAATGAGCAGGAAGGCTTATATACATTGTATCTGCGCGGATTTGAAAATGGCGAAAAGGTAAACGATAAAAGAGTAATAAGCGCTGTATCTCGCTGTATTAATCCGTATGAAGATTACGCGGCTTTATTGCAATGCGCTCATAATGCGGATTTGAGATATATTGCATCCAACACCACCGAGGCAGGTATAGCCTTTGACGATGAATGTAAATTTGATGATGCACCTCCTGCATCATTTCCTGCAAAGCTTACGCGCTTTATGTATGAGCGTTATATGGCAATGGGCAGTGAGAACGGTAAAGGCTTTGTTATTTTATCGTGCGAGCTGATAGACAATAACGGAGCAGAGCTTTTAAAATGTGTGCATCAATATATAGATTTATGGGCGCTGCCGCAAGAGTTTGCCAATTGGGTGGATAAAGAAAATATATTTTGCTCTACACTTGTAGACCGTATAGTTACAGGCTATCCACGTAGCGAAAAAGAGCAGCTAAACGATGAAAACGGATATGAAGATAATTTACTTGATACAGCAGAGGTGTTTGGCTTGTGGGTGATAGAAGGCCCTGAAAGCTTGGCACAGGAGCTTCCGTTTGCTAAAGCAGGCCTCCCTGTGCTTGTAACAAACGACCATACTCCGTATAAAAAACGCAAAGTGCGTATATTAAACGGTGCGCATACTGCTATGGTGCCTGCGGCATATTTGTCAGGACAAACCATTGTGCGAGACTGTATGCAAGACGAAATTATAAAAGGCTTTATGGATAAATGTGTGTACGACGAGATAATACCTACGCTTACATTGCCCAAAAAAGAGCTGGAAGCATTTGCGGCGGCAGTAGGGGAGCGCTTTAATAATCCGTTTATAGACCATTCCTTGCTTGCGATAGCTCTTAATAGTACAAGCAAGTGGAAAGCGCGCGTATTGCCAAGCCTAAAAGCTTTTGTGGAAAACACAGGAAAGCTACCTTTATGCCTTACTTTAAGCCTAGCGGCATTGATAGAATTTTATCGTAAAGAAACAGGTAAAAATGCAAAAGACGATGCGTGGATATTAGAATTTTATGCTGCACACCAAAATGCAGATAATACGACGATTACTAAAGCGGTACTCACAAATGAAAAAATGTGGGACGAAGATTTAACAAAGATTACAGGCTTAGAAAAAGCTGTGATAAAGGCATTAGATGCAATAGATAAGGACGGAATGTATGCTGCACTTAAAAGTACGCTGTAAGGAGAATATACTATGACAACACTTTTACAGATAAATAGTGAAGACAATGTTGCAGTGGCTTTACAGCCTATAGCAAAAGGCGAAACGTTTAATGGCGTTACGGCGAGCGAGGATATTTTACAAGGACATAAAATGGCTTTGCGCAATATTAAAAAAGGCGAAAATATAGTTAAATACGGCTTTCCTATAGGACACGCTATATCTGATATTTCTCTTGGCTCTTGGGTACACGTACACAATATTAAAACAAATTTATCTGAAAATGGTGAATACATTTATGAGCCTGTAAATAGCGAGCTTGCGGCTGTAGTGCCTGAAACCTTTAACGGATTTATGCGAGATGACGGCAAAGCGGCTGTGCGCAATGAGATATGGATTATACCTACAGTGGGCTGTGTAAACGGTATTGCAAATGAGCTATGCAAGGCAAATGAACATTTAGTAAATGGCAATATAGACGGCTTATATGCTTTTACACATCCGTTTGGCTGTAGCCAAATGGGAGATGACCACGCACAAACGCGCAAGCTTTTAGCTGCACTTGCGCGCCACCCCAATGCAGCAGGCGTACTTGTATTGTCGCTCGGATGCGAAAATCTTACACAAGAGCAATTTAAAACAGAGCTTGCAGAGTATGACGAAAACCGCGTAAAATTTTTAATTTGTCAAGATGTAGAGGACGAGATAAGCGCAGGCAGTGAAATATTGGCACAGCTTGCTTTGTATGCACAAAAATTTACGCGCCGACCGATACCTGCATCTGAGCTGGTGATTGGTATGAAATGCGGCGGCTCAGACGGGCTGTCAGGCATTACAGCTAATCCTACAGTGGGTGCGTTTAGCGATATGCTGATATCGCGCGGCGGAAGTACAGTGCTTACCGAAGTGCCTGAAATGTTTGGCGCTGAGGGTATGCTGATGAACAGATGTATTAATAAACAGGTATTTGATAAAGCAGTAAAAATGATTACGGATTTTAAAGAGTATTTTACAAGCCATAATCAAGTAGTGTACGAAAACCCGTCTCCGGGCAATAAAAAAGGCGGTATTACAAGCCTTGAAGATAAAAGCTGCGGCTGTGTGCAAAAGGCAGGTAAAGCACCGATATCCGATGTAATAGGATATGGCGATTTAGTGACGGTAAAAGGGCTTAATATGCTGTCAGGCCCCGGAAACGACCTTGTGTCGGCTACTGCTCTTACGGCGGCAGGAGCGCATATAATATTATTTACTACAGGTAGAGGCACACCGTTTGGCGCACCTGCACCTACATTAAAAATATCCACAAACTCAGCTCTATATAATAATAAAAAAGGCTGGTTAGATTTTAATTGCGGTACTGTGGCACAAGGAGAGCCTATTGAAAAGGCTGCCGAAAGATTATTCGATAAAGTGATAAAAACAGCGAGCGGAGAAAAAACTATTACCGAAAAGCGCGGATACAGAGAAATATCAATATTTAAAGACGGTGTAGTGCTATAAAAAACACGGCTGCGAGCAAAAAGCTTGCAGCCGTGTTTTTGTTTATCCCATATAAAATGCGTAAGAATCTTTTCCGTTTTCCTTAATATTGTATAAAGCACGGTCAGAATTGCGATACAGCTCATCAAAAGTGAAACCGTTTTTACTGTATAATGCAATGCCAATGCTTAGAGAAATACTTACTGTTTTACCTGCATCGTTCTTTATATCAATCCTAAATCCGTCACATATTTCTTGTGCTTTTGCTTTGATATAATCAATATCACGATAATTTTTTAAGAGAGCTGAAAATTCATCGCCGCCTATGCGCCCGATTATATCACTGTTGCGAAAAATTGTACGCAGTAATTGGCTGCAAGTGCATATTACTTCATCACCTTTTGCGTGTCCGAGGGTGTCGTTTACAGATTTAAAATTGTCTATATCAATTATAAATAATGCGTGTGTGCCGTTTTTGCCTTCTCCGTTTAAAAAATTGTCTACATATTTTTGAATAGTTGTTTTATTGTATAGCTCAGTCAATCCATCAAGCGTAGCGTAAAGCTTTAATTGCTCTTGATATTTTTTTTGCTCGGTAATGTCATTTTCCAAACAAATAAGTTTCGTGGATTGAGTAATTAAATCTGTAATGGGAACAAAGGTTGCCGACATCCATTTGGCAGTATTATCTTTGTCGTACACTTTATATTCAAGGTTAATTGAAGAAATGCCGTTTTTAATTTGCTTTATTACGTTTTCGGGGAGAAACGTATCTAAATATTGCTTTTTAAATTCGGGGAAACAAACATTTGCTATTTGAGTGACAGAAATGCTGTACTTTTTTGGAGATTCTTGCCAAATAGCTTTGTCAAGGCTTTTGGAATAGTCGGTTAATTGGTCTGAATCAAGATTTGCCTCATAAAAAAGGTCGTTTGTATTGCGAATAGCAACGCTGTATGTGTTTTTAAATACATCTATGCGTTTTTGTTCATTTCTGCGTTGTATCATTACTATTATTGCCACAGCACACACAGTTAACAATATTGTTGCAGCAAGTATTATTGCACTGTTTCTAATATTGCGAGTATGTAAATCTAGCGTATTGTCTGTAGCGGAAATATCTAAAAACCAGCCATTTATACCGAATGGTTCGTAATTTGCGCTTACGTTACTACCGTTCAATTTATATTTAAGCCAGCCCGAAGATCCGTTTTTTATATTATTGATAGATTCATCAGACGAGCTGTTTATATAAGTGAGCTTATCACTTTGCCAAAAATCAAATATATTATCGCCTGTGTGTACGGGAAGCTCGCGTATAGATGAAATATTAGCCATAACAATGCCGTCTTGCGAAAACAATATTAAACCGGCATCGCCTTGTAAGGTGTTGCTAATATACATTTTTTCTATTTCGCCGCCGCCTATAGTAGCTACTAATCTGCCCGATAAAATGTTGTTTGTGTGAACAGGTGTGCTAATATCTATTACGGTTTCATTGGTTTCGGTAATTCGGGGGCCTGTAATAGTGGTATGGTTAGTATGTAAATTATCAATAGCGTTAATATCGGGTACTTTTAGCATACCAAAAGTACTGGAGTATGCGTTGCCATTATTCATTATTAGTGTAACGCGCTCAAATCTGTCGTCTAGTGCAAGTGCGCGAAGGTGATTCATAATAGCATCGGCATCTGTAAAATCTATATTATTAAACAGATTGGCGTGAAGTGTAAGCATATCCGTAAAATTTTTAAAGCTGTAATTCATTGAGGCGATAGCGGTTTGGTTAGCTTCCTCCATATTTTTGCGAATAAATTGTTCGGTAATGCTTTCAACATTAATATTGAAGAATATCAGCGACGAAAATATTATGCAGGTGCCAATTAAAACAGCAATTATACTAAGCCCCCAGCTTTTGAATAAACCTTTTAGCACTTCACAAACCCTCCATAGATTAATAACAGTATTTTACCAAATTTAAACCAAAAAAGCTATAGTAAAGCGTATTTTCGCATATTTGAATATGAAAAAAGCAAAAAAGACAATAAATGATTTTTCGTACTTGTTATTTTCTTGTATTAGCATTATTAAAGCTGCGATGTTTTACTATACCTATGTTATTCTTGTAACATTTATTTCTAAAATGTAAATTATTTGTGATTGTATTGAAACGCGTAAAAATAGTGATATACTTATAACCGACCGACTGGTCGGTCGGAATTTAATAAATGTAAACGTGCTTTGAAAATGTCGTTTATCGGAGGAAAATATGCTGCCAAAATTTAGCGTAAAAAAGCCGTATACCGTAGTGGTAGCGGTAGTGATGATAATAGTTCTCGGAGTGATATCTTTTACA
>JAVWEG010000038.1:0-8217 GCA_036641735.1 Oscillospiraceae bacterium | reverse complement strand
GGAATGACTACGGATTTATTACCTGCGATAGAGTTACCGTATATAGTAGTGGCTACTTCGTATCCCGGAGCAAGCCCTGAAAAGGTGGAGCTTGCCGTTACAAAGCCACTGGAAAGTGTGCTTGGCACTACAAGCGGTATTAAAAGTGTAAGCTCTACATCTAACGAAAATTCCAGTATGGTTATGCTGGAGTTTGAGCAAGGCACTAATATGGATTCAGCTACAATAGAGCTATCGGGCAATATAGACCTTGTGTCGGCACAGCTTCCCGATGGAGTGGGCGCGCCGATGCTGATGAAAATAAGCCCCGATATGCTGCCGATTATGGTGGCAAGTGTAGACGTAAACGGAATGGACATAAAAGAGGTGTCATCGTATGTTACTAATACTGTACTGCCGGCACTTGAGCGTATAGACGGAGTAGCAAGCGTAAACACACAAGGACTTATTAAAGAGCAATTAACAATTACGCTAAATCAGAGTAAAATAGATGCGTTAAATGATAAAGTGCTTGAAAATGTAGATAAAGAGCTTGCCAAAGCGCAAAAAGAGCTGCGTGACGGTAAAGCTAAAATAACTGACGGACAAAAAAAGGTAGCGGAAGGCAAAACAGAGCTTACTACTAAAAAAGATGATGCAGTGGCAAAGATGTCCGCAGGAAGCGCACAGTTAGATTCGGCTGTAGCTAATTTGAATGCGCTTTTGGCAGAGGAAACCACTATAAACGCAGACAAAGCCGCATTTGAGGCTGAACAAAAAGGATATACACAGGTAAAAACGCAATACGAAGCACTGAACACGCAGCTTGCAGCAATGCAAATACCCGGAATGAGCTTATCTATAAGTATGCTTGCCGCAATGGACGAAGCACAGTTTAATGCTTTTATTGCTATGGCAGGTGCTGCGCTTCCTCCAGAAATGGCAGCGCAGCTTAACCGCGCGGCAATTTTACAATTGGAAGGCGCATATGCTAAAGCGCAAGAGCGTTTACCGCAGATAAAAACAGAGCTTAATAATATGGATACGCGCCTTGCTGTGCTTAGTGCAATGAAGCCTGAGCTGCAAAAAGGCCTTGAAAAAGCAACAGCAGGGTATGAAGAGCTGGAAAAAGGTAAGCTTGTGGGAATGAATGAGCTTACAAAAGCAGAAGTAACATTAAGCTCTACTGAAAAAGAATTGGAAACAGCGGCAAAGCAAATGGAAGATGCGGAAAAAAAGCTTGCCGAAAGCAGTGATGAAGCATATAAAAAAGCGGGTTTATCAGGTGTTATCACAAGTGAAATGCTAAGCAATATTTTAAAAGCGCAAAACTTTGCTATGCCGGCAGGATATATAAAAGACGGAGATACAAAAACACTTGTAAAAGTGGGTGATGCGCTTGGCTCCGAAAAAGATACCGCAGATATTCTACTGATGAATATGGATATTGACGGTGTAGGTGATGTGCGCCTTAGCGACGTAGCGGATATAGAAATGACCGATAATTCCAAAGACAGCTACGCTAAAATTAATGGAAATGACGGCGTAGTGTTTACAATACAAAAGCAAAGCACAGCATCTACGGCTACAGTGTCTAACCGTATTGCAGATGCTATTAACAGCTTACAGCAAAGCAATAATGAGCTGCATATTACTCCGCTTATGGATCAGGGCGATTACATAGATATGATTATCGAAAGCGTGCTGCAAAATCTTGTAATCGGCGGATTGCTCGCAATATTTGTACTGGCATTATTTTTAAAAGATTTTAAGCCTACGGCAATAGTAGCTTGCAGCATACCGCTTAGCTTAATGTTTGCCGTAACTTTAATGTATTTTTCAGGGATTACATTAAATATTATTTCTTTGTCGGGGCTTGCACTCGGTGTAGGAATGCTTGTGGATAACAGCATAGTTGTTATCGAAAACGTATATCGCTTGCGCAGTGAGGGAATGCCGGCGACACGAGCTGCGGTAAAAGGTGCATCACAGGTGGCAGGAGCTATATTTGCATCTACACTTACTACAGTATGCGTGTTTTTACCTATCGTATTTACACAAGGGTTATCACGTCAGCTTTTCACCGATATGGGGCTTACTATAGCGTATTCGCTGCTTGCGAGCTTAATAATTGCGCTTACCTTTGTACCTGCAATGGGTGCTACGGTACTGCGAAATACCAAAGAAAAAACCCACAAATGGTTTGATGCCTTTGTGCGCGCATACGAAAAAGTATTGTCGTTTTCTTTAAAGCATAAAGCACCTGCGCTTATTGCAGTAATATTATTGCTTGTATTCAGCGTAGCTATGATAGGCACAATGGGTACAGCATTTATACCGGAAATGGAAAGTCCGCAAATGTCTGTAACGCTGAAAATGCCAAAGGATACAAAAAATGCGGACGCATATGTAATATCGGATAAAGCAATAGATAAAATAATGGCAATTGACGGTGTGGATACAGTAGGAGCAATGTCGGGCGGCGGAATGATGGGTATGAGTACGGGCGATGCTAAAAGCGGAATTTCCATAAGCGCATATGTTTTGCTCGATACTGATACAAAGCGCTCTAATGCGGATATTGCCAAAGAAATACGCGAGGTTACTCGGGATTTATCTTGCGAAGTAAGCGTACAGGAAAGCTCTATGAATATGTCTGCGCTTGGAGGCTCGGGCATAGAGATAGTGGTGGACGGATACAATATAGATGAGCTTAATAAAATATGCGCTGATTTGCGCAATATGCTTGGCAATATAGATGGTATTGTAGACGTTTCACAGCCGCCCGAAGCAAATGCAGAGCTGCGCGTAACGGTAAATAAAGACAAAGCAATGCGTGAGGGACTGACAGTAGCGCAAATTTATTCTGAGCTAAGCTCGGCAATTAAAACAGAAACCAATGCTACAACTTTGAGCGCAGGAGATAAAGATTACGCAGTTGTTATTATTAGCACAAAAGAAAATTCCGTTACAAAAGATAATTTGGCAGAGTACGAATTTACAGTAAAGGATAAGGACGGCAAAGATAAAATCGTGCGCCTTAGCGATATAGCATCTATTAATATGGCAAACGGAGTAAAAGCTATAAACAGGGCATCAGGCACACGCACAATGAGCGTAACAGCAGGTGTAGATGCACAGCATAATATAGGTATAGTAGGACGTGAAGTGCAAAGCAAGATAGACGAAATGCAACTTGCAAGTGGATATTCGGCTAAACTTATGGGCGAAAACGAGAGCATTAACAGCTCTATGTTAGATTTAGTAAAAATGATTTCACTTGCTATTGTGTTTATTTATTTAATTATGGTGGCACAATTCCAAAGCCTTTTGTCACCGTTTATCGTAATGTTTACTATTCCACTTGCATTCACAGGCGGCTTGCTTGCATTGCTTATCACAGGTATGCCAATATCTATTATCGCAATGCTCGGCTTCTTGGTATTGGCAGGGGTAGTTGTGAATAACGGTATTGTTTTTGTGGATTATATAAATCAGCTGCGTTTAGAAGGTATGGATAAGCGAGAAGCTATCATTGCCACAGGTAAAGCGCGTGTGCGCCCTGTATTAATGACGGCGCTTACCACAATATTAGCAATGTCCACAATGGCACTCGGTATAGGCTCGGGTGCGGAAATGAGCCAGCCGCTTGCAATTGTTACTATAGGAGGGCTTACATATGCTACAGTGCTTACACTGGTAATAGTGCCTATACTCTACGATATTTTTCATCGTAAACCGATGAAGCAAATAGATATCGGGGAGGACGATTAAAATGGAAATAAAAAAATATTCTCCTAAAGAAACGGCAATATTTGACGGAGTAATGAAATTATTACAAAACGGAGAACGCCTTTATGCTATAAAAGTACAGCAAATAGCAGATGCCGCAGGAATGGGTAAAGGCACTTTATATGAATACTTTGCATCCCGAGAAGCAATATTGGCAAATGCACTTATCTATTTTATGTGGGGCGAAATACAAACACTTGAAGCACAGGTGAAAAAGCAAAAAACATTTATTTCTAAGTTTGAAGCGGCACTTGATTTTGCTCACAGTGCTATGAATTCACACGCATCGGGATTTTCGCTTATCACATCGGCAATGCACGAAGAGGGTATGCACAAAGCGCTTTGCGAATATGCAAATGAACGTATAGAGCTTTCAGAGCGCTTATTTTCACTACTTGATACTATAATAGAATGTGGAAAAAACAGCGGTGAAGTGGCAAATGTTACTGCACAATATGCAAGGATGGTGTCAAGCGGTATGCTTTTTACAGCAGCCGCATTATGTGTAAATCCTAATGGCGGTGACTGGGAAAGCATAAAAAGCGATGCATTGCAAATACTAAAAAAATCTTTGGAATAGAATTACTTTTGTGCTTTACGACATTTATTTTTGATAATTTTAACCATTTGACAGGCAGTTTTTTTTCGTGTACTGTGTATTTATACAAAGTTAAGGCAAAACCTTTGACTTTGCGTTATTTTATGGTACAATTTTCCACAAAGGATGTCGACGTAGAGCATTTGGCTCATCGCGCAATAATAAAATTGGAGGGTGTATAAAATGTTTGCAAAAAAAGTTAATTCAAATGTATATTATACTATCACCGCAAAGAATGGCTTAGCGCTGGAAATAGCTGATTTCAATTGTGCCAGCGGAGCAGAAGTACAATTATGGGAAAACGCTAAAGGCGACAGCCAAATTTGGTTGGCGGTAAGTGTAGCGGATGGCCTGTTTAAAATAGAAAATAAGCTGTCCGGTAAAGTACTGGATATTTCTCTTGGAGCTGAGGCAAACGGTACTACTGTACACGTATGGGATTATCTTGGTAAAGATAATCAATTATGGAGCTTTGAAGAAATAGACAAGGGTGCATTTAAGATTAAATCCAAACAGTCCGGTAAAGTATTGGATATCGCAGGATTAGCATCAGTAAACGGCGCACATTTGCAGATATGGGACGACGTATCAGGCGAAAACCAAGCTTGGCAGTTAACAGAAATAAAAGTGGAAAAGCCTGCAAAAGAAGCAAAAGCTCCTAAAGCAGATAAGAAAAAACCAGCAAAAAAGACTGTAGCAAAAAAACCTGCGGTTGTTAAATCGGAAGCAAAGCCTGTAGCACCTGTAGCAGCAAAGCCTACAGCACCTGTGGCAGCAAAGCCAGCAGCACCAGTAGCGGCAAAGCCGGCAGCTCCTGTAGCGGCAAAGCCGGCAGCTCCTGTAGCGGCAAAGCCGACAGCTCCTGTAGCTACCAAGACAGAAGCACCAAAGCAAACACAAAGCAACAATCCAAAGTCGTTTTTTAAGAAGTAAATTATAAAACATACAAGTACTGTTGCAGATTATTGCAGTCTGCAACAGTACTTTTTGTTTTTTCTTGCATTTATCACTTGTTTATATTATACTATAATACATCGGTATGAATTATGAAAACGGTGTATTTATTGCGCCGCTGGGCATACAAAGGGTGGGTCCTGTGCGATAGAGCTCCACGAACCATGTCAGACGGGGAACCGAGCAGCATTAAGTGGCACGCTTTGTGCGCCGCAGGTCACCTGCCCTTTGTATGCCGAGCGGCGCAGTATGCGCTATTGTTAAATATTATTTTGGAGGTGAATATCTTGTATAGAGCGCTTTATCGTAAGTGGAGGCCGCTCAAATTTGCGGATGTAGTGGGACAAACTTCTATTATTACAGCATTGCAAAACCAAATATTGCATAATAAAGTTGGCCACGCATACATCTTCACAGGTACACGCGGTACGGGTAAAACTACTTGCGCCAAGATATTCGCAAAAGCTGTTAACTGCCTTAATAAAACAGATGCTAATCCGTGCGGAGAATGTGCCATTTGCAAAGGAATAGATAATGGCAGCGTGTTAGACGTAGTGGAGATAGATGCAGCAAGTAATAATGGCATAGATAATATTCGAGATTTGCGAGACGAAACAGCATATACTCCGAGCGAATGTACATATAAAGTGTATATTATAGATGAAGTACATATGCTGTCTACAGCGGCTTTTAATGCGCTATTAAAGATAATGGAAGAGCCGCCTAGCCACATTATATTTATATTGGCAACCACAGAGATACATAAAGTGCCTGCCACTATATTGTCACGTTGCCAAAGATATGATTTTACGCGCATATCTGTAGACGATATACAAAAGCGTTTAGAGTATGTGGCACAGCAAGAAAATTTACAGCTTACGAGCGATGCGGCAGCATTGATTTCGCGCCTTGCGGACGGTGCTATGCGTGATGCACTGTCAATATTGGACACTTGTGCAGGTGTAACAGATATTATAGATGAGGACACTGTGCGCCGTATGGCAGGTGTTACAGATAAAAGCTATCTTTTTGATATGAGCAGTGCCATTCAAATTAAAGACATTGCAAAAGCTATGCTGTTAATAGCACAATTACGAGAAAAATCCATAGATATTAAGCGCTTGTGCGAGGAGCTTTTGTTTCATTACAGAAATATTTTGCTCAGCGGCATAGATGGGGGCAAAGGCTTATTATCGGGAGTAAGCGAGCAGGACGAACAGCTTTATATGCAATCATCAAAAGATATTAATCAGCACGATGCAATACGTGCAGTGAAAATACTCGGAGAAGCGCTTGACCGTATGGGTAAAGGCACAGATGCGCGTATAGAGCTAGAGCTTGCGCTATTTGATTTGTGCGCAGAAGAAACACAGCCTTTAGCAGTGCCGATAAATCCTGCTGTTTCGGGTGCTTCTGCTTCTTATGCAGTGCAGCAATCATCAGCTTCTATGCCATTTAATGCTATGCCTGTAGTTAATACTGCGCCTGTAATTAATGTTGCACCTGTGGTTAATACTGCACCGATACCAAAAGTAAATGAAACACAAAAAGCAATACCTTTTACACAATGGCAGCAAGTAATAGATGCTATGGAAGCGCAAGACAAATGCTTGTTTGTAAATATGAGCAACTCAAAAGCGTATTTTGACGGTGCGCGTGTTTTGATAGAAGCAAGTGATTTATTTTCTGAATATATGCGTACTAACGATTATTCAAAAACACTTATCAGAAACACTATAGAGCAAATTACGGGTAAGCGTTATGCCCTCGGGCCATATAAAAGCACAAATACAATTAAAACAGAAAGCGTTACAGCCGAAGATAGTTTAAATGATTTATCGGCTAAAGGCGTAGAAGTAATTATTAATTAATAAAGGGAGTACACTATTATGAAAGCAAGATTACCACAAGGATATGGCAAACAAAACATCAATGAGCTTATGCAGCAAGCACAGCAAATGCAAGAAAACGTGCGCAAAAAGCAAGATGAGCTGGAAGCAAAGGTATATACTGTTTCGGCTGGCGGCGGTATGATAGAGCTTACTATGACGGGCAAGCACCAAGTAACAGCAGTAAAGATTAAGCCTGAGGCAGTAGATCCATCTGATATTGAGATGCTTGAAGATTTAGTGGCGGCAGCATTTAATGAAACTGTTCGCGTAGTAGACGAAGCAGCAGATGCCGAGATGGACGAGCTGACAAGCGGCTACAATATCCCGGGAATGTAAGTGCTTGCTGACAAGGAGTTTGTAAATGGGATATAACGCGTTGCCACTGGAAAATTTAATAGAGCAGTTTGCAAAATTGCCCGGTATTGGGCGCAAAGGTGCTACAAGGCTTGCTTATCAAGTGCTGCATATGGATAAGACGGCGGCAATGGAGTTTGCATCTGCAATTGTGGATGCACATACTAAAATACATCATTGTTCAATATGCCAAAACTATACCGAAGGCGATAAATGCGATATTTGCACAAGTGATGTACGTGACGGCAGTATTATATGTGTGGTGGAAACACCGCGCGATGTTTCTGCGTTTGAGCGCACAAGAGAATATCACGGATTATACCACGTATTGCACGGCTTAATATCGCCTATGGATGGTATCGGAGCAGAGCAGCTTTGCATTAAAGAATTGCTTGCAAGGCTAAATGACGGTAAAGTAAAAGAGATAATTATGGCTACTAATCCTACAGTAGAGGGCGAAGCAACGGCAATGTATTTGGCAAAGCTTGTAAAGCCGCTGGGCATAAAGGCTACACGCCTTGCTTACGGCCTACCTGTAGGAAGTAATTTAGAATATGCAGACGAGGTAACTCTCGGACGTTCGCTTGTTAATAGAGGCGAGCTATAATTCGCTGTTTTTCGCTTGCGAAATGTGGTATGATAACCTCA
>JAVWEG010000037.1:0-20689 GCA_036641735.1 Oscillospiraceae bacterium | reverse complement strand
AAAGCACATCAATGTCGCACGAAAAAGCAAAATACAAATCAGTAATTCAGCGCCTGTTTAGGCTTCACTTCTATTTATTCCACAAAGTGGAATAAATGCAAAGCACATCAATGCCACGCGAAAAAGACAAATACAGATTAGTAATTTAGTGTCTATTTAAGCTTCACTTCTATTTATTCCACAAAGTGGAATAAATGCAAAGCACAACAATAACGCACGAAAAAGCAAAATGCAGATTAGTAATTCAGCCCCTGTTTATGCTTCACTTCTATTTATTCCACAAAGTGGAATAAATACAAAGCACATCAATGCCGCACGCAAAACAGAAATGCGGATTAGTAATTCAGCCCCTGTTTATGCTTCAATTCTATTTATTCCAAAAAGTGGAATAAATGCAAAACAAACAATTTTTATTTTTTTAAGGTAAAACTTGACAATTTATAATCGGACGATGTATAATATATGAATGTAAGCAAAGCAAAGCTAATACCCCCTCGACAAGGGTATTAGCTTCATAAATCCCACAAGATACACGTCTTGTGCGACCTTAGCATATGGTGTCAACGGCTTTCTATAACACGCAGCCGTTTAACATAAGTTTTGAGCCGCCAAGTATACAGCATATACTGGCGGTTCGTCTTTTGCTATTAAGCCCTGTAAAAAGGGTTCAATATACAAACCTCAATAGTAAACGAAATTGTCAATACGACAGCTTCCACTAACAGCTTCGCCAAGACTTGAATATTCAACGAGCGAGCCGCCTACTACAATAGGCGCTACCTGTGAAATGCTTGAAAGACTATGTAGTGTAGTCTGCCACATACTTGTTGCGACTGCCAAGCAGTACATCTGCGATGCAGCGTAAACAAAGGAACAGAATTTCAGTTTACAAAAACCCCCGAAAAAATTATATTCACGGTGGGGCTTTAAGCTTCGCTTACCGCCCTGCCGTTTATATACATTAATTTATATTCCTACGCAAGCGCCTGTATCACAGACTCTTGCGTAGGTGTATAAATATGGCGGAGAGCTAGGGATTTGAACCCTAGGTACCTTTAAAGGGTACACACGATTTCCAATCGTGCGCCTTAGACCACTCAGCCAGCTCTCCACAGCTTTGTGCTATATTAGTTTATCTAAAAACATTGCTAATGTCAAGCAAAACTTTATAAAATATATAAATTTTTCAAATTATGACTTATAACACATAAAATTCATTAAAACCATTGACGTTAATTCTTTAACAACCTATAATGTAATATAAGAATATTAGTAAAAGGAACGGTGTTTTATAATGAATATTTGTATCTGCGTCGGAAGCTCTTGCCATTTAAAAGGCTCGTACAATATTATTAATTTAATGAAAGAAAATTTAGAAAAGCACGGGCTTACAGAAACTGTTAATCTATCTGCTGCATTTTGTCTTGGCAAATGTACTAATGGTGTTACAATTAAAATTGATGATGAAATAATTACAGGTGTTTCTCCTGATAATTTTGACGATATTTTTAACAAACACGTACTTGGAGGACTTGAATAATGAACAAGTTTCTGCAGTTAAAGCGCTCAAACTGTAAAAACTGTTATAAGTGCATCCGTAATTGTCCCGTAAAAAGCATCAAATTTGCGGACGGGCAAGCGAATATTATACAAGACGAATGTATTTTGTGCGGAAGATGCTTCGTGGTTTGTCCACAAAATGCTAAAGAAATACGTGACGATGTCCCTAAAATAAAAGAACTGCTAAATTCAGGTAAAAAAGTTATTGCCAGCGTTGCGCCGTCTTTTGTGGCAGAGTTTCCATTGCACGATTTTGCCACAATGCGAAATGCACTATTAAAGCTTGGATTTTTTGATGCGGAAGAAACAGCTATCGGCGCCACTATCGTAAAACAAGAATACGAAAAAATGATTGCTACCGGCGAAAATGATGTGATTATATCCTCGTGCTGCCATAGCGTTAATTCTCTTATCCAAAAATACTTCCCTTCTGTTTTACCGTGCCTTGCCAATGTGTTGTCGCCTATGTTAGCCCATTGTAAAATGATAAAAGAAAAACATCCTGACGCATATACAGTATTTATAGGTCCTTGTGTATCTAAAAAAGAAGAAGCTGAATTATACGGTTTTTGTGATGTTGCCATTAGCTTTGAAGAATTTGCTTCTTGGCTGGATAACGAAGGCGTTTCGCTGCAAAGTGAAACGCTCGAGAATTGCGAAGGTAAAAGAGCGCGATTTTTCCCGATTTCAGGCGGAATTATCAAAAGTATGGATACCGAAAATACAGGATATAATTATATAGCGGTAGACGGTGTAGAAAACTGCATTATTGCCATACACGAAATAGAAGCAGGCAATCTTAAGCACTGCTTTATAGAAATGAGCGCGTGTGCAGGTAGCTGTATAAATGGCCCAGGTATAAGCCATCATCATAAACAATTAGTAAGTGGGCAAATAAATGTTACCGACTTTGCAGGAAAAGATGAATTTATTATAGAAAATCCTGTTTCTATGAATAAAAATATTGCTTATCTTGGCATACATAGCCAAATACCCGGTGACAATGCAATAAAAGAAATATTGGCAAAAATGGGTAAAACAAGCAAAGAGCAGGAGCTTAATTGCGGTAGCTGCGGATATAACACTTGCCGTGAAAAAGCCATTGCCGTTTATCAGGGCAAAGCTGATTTATCTATGTGTTTACCGTATTTAAAAGAAAAAGCCGAAACTTTCTCAGGATATGTAATAAACACCACACCCAATGCCATTTTTGTAATGGACGAAGATTTGTGCGTGCAGCAAATAAACAAAGCTGCTTGCAATTTGTTTAATCTTAATTCTCCATCTGATATTCTGGGTTCCCCTATTGTAAGAATATTAAATCCAAGTGAATATCTAAACGCTATGAGTTCTACTAATCCTGTACGTGAAAAAAAGCATTATTTAGCCGAATATCATAAATACGTATCTGAAACCATTGTATATGACCACGAATATCATATTATTTTCAGCATAATGCGTGACATAACAAATGAAGAAACTCAAGAAACTCAGCGCAATGAGCTAAGAACAAAAACTATGGAAATAACTAATGATGTAATAGAAAAACAAATGCGTGTAGTCCAAGAAATCGCTTCACTACTTGGCGAAACTACAGCTGAAACAAAGATTGCTCTTACAAAATTAAAAGAATCTTTGCAGCAATAAAAACATTAAAATACTTGTGAAAGGCGTTTTTTTTAGATGAACAATCTCTGGACAGACACAGGATATATCAGTATAAACAAAAATGGTGAACAGCTTTGCGGCGACCGTGTGGAAATAATAGGACAAAACGGAGATTCACTTACCCTTGTGTTAGCAGATGGACTTGGAAGCGGTGTAAAGGCAAATATCTTGTCAACGCTTACAAGTAAAATTATATGCACTATGATGGCTAATGATATGCCTATAGAAGAGTGTGTAGATACAATTATCAAAACCTTGCCTGTATGTAATGTACGTCAAGTTGCGTATTCTACATTTACAATAATACGAGTTACCGACAATACTTTTGCTGAAATTATTCAATTTGATAATCCGTCGGTAATATTGCTGCGTGATGGAAAGCACTATGATTACCCAATAATCAGCCGCGTCATATCAGGGAAAACCGTACTGGAAAGCAAAATAGCTTTACAACTAAATGATTTATTTATTGCTATGAGTGACGGAGCTATTTATGCCGGTGTAGGCAAAAGCCTTAATTTTGGTTGGCAACGTGAAAATATAATAGATTATGCCGAAGGATTTTATGATAAAACAATGTCTGCTAAAATGGTAGCTTCTATGATAGTAGATGAGTGCAACAGATTGTATGAAAGTGAACCAGGAGATGATACTACTGTAGCTGCTGTGCGCATAAGGGAAAGACAGCCTGTAAACCTAATGATAGGCCCTCCTGCTGATCCGGCAGATTGTAATAAAATGATGGCGCTTTTCTTTTCTAAAGAAGGCAAACGCATTGTTTGCGGCGGTACAACGTCTAAAATAGCCGCTGATTATCTTGGACAAAAAATAGATGCTTCACTTGATTATCTTGATAATTCTGATATTCCTCCCATTGCGCGCGTTAAAGGCATAGACCTTGTCACCGAGGGTGTAATCACTATAAGCCGCGTAGTAGAATATGCAAATGAATACACAGGCGGTGTTGATTTGTCAAATATTTGGAGTGTACAAAAAGACGGAGCCTCTTTAATAGCTCAATATTTATTTGAATATGCCACAGATATTAATTTTTTTGTTGGCAAAGCAATTAACCCTGCTCACCAAAATCCCGATTTACCAATTACTTTTGGTATCAAAATAAGGCTTGTAGAAGAATTGGCAAAATACTTAGAACAAATGGGTAAACAGATAAAAGTAAGTTATTTTTAATACCTAACTATCTTTTTTGATGAAAAATTTCAATTTTACTTTCACATATTCCCCTCTGCTTCCATATACTGTAATAACCACAAATCAGTGGAAAATTACATTGAAGCGGAGGGTTTTATTATGTCAATGCCAATTATAGGTATGCCTGTAAATCCAATCAGTATGTGTCAAGCTATCACAGACCTTATCGAGTCCATTGCACTTGAGGAAACCGCGTTAAGCCATATCCTCAATGCAGAGGGCGAAAAACTTCAGCGAGCCATAGCAATGGAGGACATTACACTTTGTCAATTACTAGATGTTAACGCAGATGTTGCCAATATGGTTAGCAATGTAAACGAACTTGAAATCACATTAAAGAACAAATTGGAATTTATCTCAAATAATCTTTATTATCCATCCAGAGAATGTGGCTGTGGCTGCACCAATCCTTGCCCGTAATCAAAAATAATTAAAAATATAAGCGTCATATACATAAGCTTAAATCAGCTTTTGTATATGACGCTTTGTGTATTATAATAGTTTTAATTAGAGCCAAGATATGCTTTACGCACCTCTGCGTTGTTTGCAAGGGCTTTTGCATCGCCCGACATAGCTATCTTCCCTGTTTCCAATACATACGCTCTGTTGGCGATTTCAAGCGCCATCTTTGCATTTTGCTCTACTAAAAGCACCGTCATACCGGACTTGTTTACATCTGCTATAATGCTAAAAATCTCCTGTACAAGCAATGGCGATAAACCCATAGACGGTTCGTCTAACAAAATCATATCAGGCTTGCACATCAGCGCTCTGCCAATAGCAAGCATTTGCTGTTCTCCGCCCGACAAAGTGCCTGCAATCTGATTACGACGCTCTTTTAATCGTGGTAAACGGTCAAATATTTTTTCGTATTCTTCCTCTAAATCCTCGTTTGATTCTTTACGAATAAATGCACCCATTTCAAGATTTTCCTGCACTGTCATTTTAGTGAAAATACGGCGTCCCTCAGGAACTTGTGCTAAGCCTAATCCTATAATTTTATGTGCCTCAATAGTCATAAGATTGTTTCCACAATAGTTAATTTCGCCTGTTTTAGCTTTTACAAGTCCGCTTATTGCGTGCAATGTAGTTGTTTTACCTGCACCGTTTGCCCCGATAAGTGTAACAATTTCACCTTTGTTCACTTCAAACGAAATATTTTTAATAGCGTGTATAGAGCCATAAAACACTTCTAAATCTTTTACAGTCAGCATAGCTTCCATCTTACTCGCCTCCCAAATATGCCGCAATAACTTGCGGATTATTGCGTATTTCGTCAGGGTTCCCCTCAGCTATTACTCTGCCGTAATCCAAAACAACTATATGCTCACAAATACCCATTACAAAATTCATATCGTGTTCAATAAGCAATATCGAAATGTGAAACTGATCACGAATAAGTTTAATAGTATTCATTAATTCCATTGTTTCAGTAGGATTCATTCCTGCTGCCGGCTCGTCGAGTAAAAGCACCTTAGGCGACGTAGCTAATGCGCGCGCTATTTCCAGCTTGCGTTGAGCGCCATAAGGCAAGTTTTTAGCTTGATCATATGCAAAGCTGTCTAAGCCAAATACATTTAACAAATCGTGAGCGCGTTTTGATACTGCTTTTTCTTCTTTTCTATATGCCGGAGTACGTAAAACTCCTTGTAATACAGAATATTTCATTTGGCTGTTCATACCAATTTTCACATTGTCAAGCACCGTACAGTCCTTAAACAAACGAATATTTTGAAATGTACGAGCTATGCCATTTTGTGTAATTTGATAAGTTTTTTTACCTACTATATCATTACCGTCAAGCTCAATTTGACCCTCTGTAGGCACGTAAACATCGGTTAATAAATTAAAAACTGTTGTTTTTCCCGCACCGTTAGGTCCTATTAGTCCAACAATTTGGTCTTGATTTATAACAAAGTGTACACCTTCAAGCGCTTTTAGCCCACCAAAAGTAATACCCAAATTTTTTGTTTCAAGTACAGAAGACATCTTTACGCCTCCTTTTCTGTATTCGTTGCTTTACGAGCTTTACGCTTTGCAGTAAATTTTTCCGCTGTTTTTCGTAATGAAAATTCATATTGTCCCATAAGTCCTGTAGGTCTGAACAACATAACAATAATAAGAATAATAGAATATGCAAGCATACGATAATCGGAAAATTGGCGCAATAACTCAGGCAAAATGGTAAGCACCGTAGCTGAAATAACCGAGCCTGTAATCGATCCCATACCGCCTAAAACTACCATTACTAATATTTCTACAGAATAATTGAAATTGAACTTAGCAGGATCAAGTACTCCTATATGATGCGCATATAGCCCACCTGCAATACCAGCGAAAAACGCTGCCAAAATAAATGCAAGCAGTTTGTAATATGTGGTATTTATACCGGAAGCTTCAGCCGCTATTTCGTCCTCACGAATGGCAATAACTGCCCTGCCGTGACGTGAACGAATAAACGAAAAAATTATATATACAGTAAGTACTGCTACAAAAAACACATACGTAAACTTAACAACATCGTTTGATTTACTACCTTTTTCTACGAATGTTGAAATACCGCGCAAGCCTTTTGCTCCGCCTGTAAAATTAAATGCCAAAATAAGCACTCGAATAATTTCACCAAACCCGAGCGTAATAATTGCTAAATAGTCTCCGCGCAAACGAAGTGCCGGTATACCTATAATTACGCTGAATACAGCCGCCACAAGCCCTCCAAGCACTATCCCAAGCGGCAAAGATACCGACACAGGTAGCCCAGAATACATACTGAATAAAGCGGCAGCATACGCGCCTACACTCATAAACCCTGCGTGTCCCAATACTAACTGTCCTAAATACCCGCTTGCCAAATTAAGGCTAACTGTAAGAATGATATTAATAAATACCATAGTTATTATTCCGGACATATATCTATTGATAACTCCTGTGGCAATAAGATAGTATAAAACACCGAATACACCTAAAACCAATACAAGGTTAGTAATATAGGAAAGCTTTCTATTTTTACTCATTTCTTTCCCCTCCTAAACCTTTTCTTTAACGTTTTTGCCTAGAAGCCCTGTTGGCTTTACAAGCAAAACAATAATTAGTATACCAAAAACAACAGCATCTGTAATTTGTGAACCACCCAATGCTTTAGTAAGGCTTTCCGCAATAGCTATTAAGTAGCCGCCTATCATAGCCCCAGGTATGCTACCTATGCCACCAAGCACAGCCGCTACGAAGGCTTTAAGCCCAAGCATACTACCCATATAAGGTGTAATCTGTGCATAAGCGCCGCAATATAAAATAGCACCTACTGCTGCAAGCGCAGATCCAATACCAAAAGTAAACGCAATTGTATTTTTAGGATTAATTCCCATTAGCTGTGCTGCACCCGAGTCTTCACTGGTAGCGCGCATTGCTTTACCCATTTTAGTCTTTTTCACTAAAATTTGTAAAGTTATCATTAATACAACGGAAACAATTATTGTGATAATTGTTACACTGCTTACTTGCAAGCTTCCTAATAGTACAGGAAAGCTTGGTATAACATTTGGTATCGCCTTACCGGAAGACGAGAAAATAAGCTGCGATAAGTTTTGCAAAAATATACTTACACCTATTGCTGTAATAAGCAAAGATATTCTTGGTGCGCCTTTATCCAAAAGGCGCTGATAAGCTACTTTTTCTATAAAAATGCCCATAATGGCGCAAAATAAAATAGATAGTATCATAGCAAGCCATAAAGGTAAACCCATCATTATAAAAACTACATATGTAGCATAGCTACCCACCATTATTATATCACCGTGAGCGAAGTTAATAAGCTGCACAATACCATACACCATACTGTAGCCAAGCGCTACAAGTGCATAAATACTGCCAAGTCCCAGTCCATTAATTATCTGAGAAATAAATTCCAATATTCACACCGTCCTGCCTTAAAAATTGCCCATTATAGCCCAAAAAGAGGGGATGAAATCATCTCCCTCTTATGGGTTATGGGTCTTTAGCACTATTATTTCTTGAAATTCTCTATGAATTTATATTCTCCGCCCTTAATGCTCATCGCAACAGCAGATTTTACAGGATTACGGTTTTCATCAAATGTAATGTCACCTGTAAGTCCTTTGTAATCGGTGGCTTTCATAGCATCAATAATTGCCTTGCTCTCTGTGGAGCCTGCTTTTTCGATGCCCTTTGCCATAATCTGCATAGCGTCATATGCAAGCACTGCAAACATATTAGGATCTGCATTGTAAGCTGCTTTATAGCTCTTGATAAATGCTTGCAGAGCCTCATCTTTGCTCTCGGCAGAATACTGACTGCAGAATATGCCGCCCTCTAATACTGAAGCATCAAAGTTTTTATCTTCAAGTACGCCGTCCCAGCCATCTACACCCATAAGCTGTGATGTAATGCCAAGCTCTTTTGCTTGTGCCGCTATGAGGCGCAAATCTTGCGCGTAGACAGGCAGTAGTAAAACATCAGGATTTTTACCCTTGATAGTAGTAAGCTGGCTTTTAAAATCCACATCATCAGTTTGGAATTTTTCTTCAGCCACAATTGTAATGCCTGCTGCTTCAGCATTCTTTTTATAAGATGCTGCAACACCTGAAGAATAGTCATCAGCCGCATTATAAAGAATAGCTGCTGTTTTTGCCTTTAGGTTGTTAGCTGTATATGCTGCCATTAGCTCGCCCTGGAAAGGATCTGTAAAGCAAGAACGGAACACATTCTCTCCTGTAAGCGTTACTGCTTCTGCTGTAGCTGTACCTGTGATAAGTGGAATATTATCTTGCAAAGAAGCTTGTGCTACTGCAAGTGTGGGCTTAGTGGTAACATCACCTACTACACCTACTACCTTGTCATCTTGTACTAGCTTATTGTAAGCGTTAACAGCTTCTGTAGAGTCACCCTTTTCGTCATACACAATGTATTCAATCTGCTTGCCCATAATTCCGCCTGCAGCATTGATATCATTTACAGCCAGCTTAATACCGTTATTGGCAGCTACGCCATATACGGAAGCCGGCCCTGTAAGAGGAGCTAAGCCGCCAATCTTAATAGTTTCGCCACCTGCTTGTGTGTTATTTGCCGGGGTACTGCCGGATGCGCTGTTGGTAGCTTTAGTGCAAGATGCCAATGTAATTAGCATAGACACCGCCAATGTTGCTGCTACAAACTTTTTCATACTTAATTCCTCCATACTCTCATAATCAATTCTTCTGTTTTGTGAACTATCGAATTGTTGTTATGAATTATACATTCAAATCATACATATTTCAATGCACTATTTTGACATACTTTACTACGCTAAAATCCTATTTTATGTAATATTCACTAAATATTCACAAATTTATTGTAAAATTTTGATACCGTTTTGTAACAAAATCAATTTTCAGTATCTAATACACGTTTTATGATTCTTTCGTATCCGCCCTCGCCGTATTGTATACATCTGTTAATTCTGCTGATTGTTGCAGTACTTATCTCTACACTCTTAATTATCTGCTCATATGTTTTTCCATCTAATAACATCTTAGCGGTTTCTAGTCTTTGCTCCATATCGCTTATTTCTTTCATTGTGCACAAATCACCAAAAAAGTCGTAACATTCTTCAACACTTTGCAAAGAAAGTATTGCTTTAAATAACTTGTCCGCATTGCGTTTTGCTGAAATATCTTTTTTAGCCATATACGTGACCTTCTTTCAATAATTAATACTTTATTACTTTAACACTTTAAACTATAAAATGCAACAATAAAAGCAATCGCCTTTGACAAGATTGTCAAAGGCGATTGCTTTTATTGTAAATATTTGCTTATACTTCAAAAGATACCGCGGTATCCCCTTCTAAATCTTTGCCAAACTCATATGTATTCCCGGGTAATACTGCATTAAGCACTATTCCCAAGATAGCTGCAATAGCAAGCCCCGATAAATTAATTTGAATTGTTTGGCTGATAGCTATTGTTAGTCCACCAACACCGCTAAATCCAAGAGCGCTTACGAGTATAACTGCTGCAATAATTAAATTGCGTGAATTTGTGAAATCAACTTGGTTTTCCACAACATTACGTACACCAATAGCCGATATCATACCATAAAGGATAAATGATACTCCTCCTATAATAGCAGGCGGAATTGTGTTAATTGCTGCACCAAACTTAGGAATAAAAGATAATAAAATCGCAAAAACCGCTGCAATTTCCATAACTTTTGGATCGTAAATTTTGGTAAGTGCCAACACCCCTGTATTTTCACCATATGTGGTATTAGCAGGTCCGCCAAACATTCCGGCAAAAGAAGTAGCAATGCCGTCACCTAATATTGTACGATGCAAACCAGGATCGTTAATATAATTTTTACCTGTTGTCGCACTAATTGCCGCAATATCACCAATATGCTCCATCATAGTAGCCAAAGATATTGGTACGATTGTAATAATAGCACTAATACTGAATTTGGCAAATGTAATAGGTGCCATTGCCACTATAGCCGCATTGTTTATCGCTGTAAAATCTACTTTACCCGTTACAAGAGCTATTATGTACGATATAGCTATACCTAAAAGAATAGGAATAATTTTTACCATTCCTTTGCCCCAAATGTTGCAGCCAATAATAACAGTAAGCGCTATTATAGCAAGCAGCCAATCCTGCTTTGCATTACTAATTGCTGTAGGCGCTAATATAAGCCCTATGGAAATAATGATAGGCCCCGTAACCACAGGTGGGAAAAAGCGCATAATCTTTTTTACTCCGCATACTTTTATAAGTGCTGACATACACACATATACAAGCCCTGCTACCACCACACCGCCGCACGCATACGGAAGCATTTCTTTGTTAGGTGTACCATCTGCAAGCTTTGGCGCTACAGCCGCATATCCGCCAAGAAATGCAAATGACGAGCCAAGAAACGCAGGAACCTTGCCTTTAGTAATAAGATGAAACAACAATGTACCTAAACCTGCCATTAAAAGCGTAGTAGATACATCAAGCCCCGTGATAATAGGTACTAAAACCGTTGCACCAAACATCGCAAAGGTATGCTGTAATCCTAAAAGCATCATTTTAGGCACACCAAGCTTACGCACGTCCCACAAGCCACCGTCGGGAATTTTGAATTTTTCTTTGCTCATTTTATTATATCCCCCTCAAAATAGAATTTTATCTAAAGTCGCATTTCTGCGAATTTGAGACCTTACTTAAAAAAAAGGCGTTTCCGTTAACGAAAATAACGGAAATGCCAATAATTTAATTATTTAATTTGTAAAATTGAATAAAAAGCCTATTCGCTTTTAACGAGCAAGGTTTGGTAGAATATATTTTTTGATTTAATTTTTTAAGCATATAATACCCCTCCTTTTTTGCACTTTTACCATAATACCAAAAAGTTGCATAATTTGCAAGGTATTTTTTATTGTTTTTTATTTTCGTCGTTTTTACGCATACAAGCTTGCGCCTTCCGGCATTGCTTCTCGCTTTTTGAGTAATTTGTTGAATATCAATAAAAATACTGTAGCCGTTACGATGCCTGCTATGCAATCCGAAATTGGCTCTGCAAAAAACGCACTTTTTGCTGTAAAGTAAAACGGTAATATAATCGTACACAGCATAAAAGTAATTTTGCGAAAAAGTGATAGTGAAATAGCTGCCTTTGCCACACCAAGTGCTGTAAGCCCATCAACAAAAGCATATTGAAATGACATTGGAATAACGCCTATAGTGAAAACACGAATTGCCCATACCGAAAGCTTTATGTATTCTGGATTTCGAGTAAACACAGTAACAAAATATTGTGGCAATATTTGCGATACTACAAACATTAAGCCGGTAAATCCCAAACTTAACAGTACTATCCATCGCACAGCTTGTTTTATTCTATCTGAGCGCCTAGCTCCGTAATTGTAGCTTAAAATAGGCTGTGTTCCGCCCGTGATGCCCCCTAGCGGCATTGAGACAAGCTGAAAATAACTCAATACTATTGTAGCGCAAGTAATAAGCATATCGCCATTTTCAGGCCCGCCATATCGCTGCAAAACACTGTTAAGCACTATCATTATTACACTGTCTGTAGCTATAATAATAAACGGTGACAATCCAAAAGTTATTATTCTGCGCATAATACGAAAGGAATAGCCATAAAACGAAATGCTTACGTGTACTCGTTTGCCAAGTAAAAACAATATTACCAAAGTGCAGGAAGCCGCCTGCGAAATAATAGTAGCAAATGCAGCACCTGCCACTCCAAGCTTAAACCCGAAAATAAATATTGGATCCAATACAATATTCATTACTGCTCCAAGTATTACTGCCATCATAGAAACAGTGGAAAACCCTTGACAAATTATATACTGGTTAAGCCCTGTAGCCAGCAAAGCAAATAAAGAGCCTGAAATACATATAGTTAGATAAGTGTTTGCATATGGTAATGTAGCCGCACTTGCTCCGAACATTAAAAGTAATTGTTTTTTGAAAATTAAAAATGTTACCGTTAATATTGTTCCAAGTCCAAGAAGCAAAACAAAAGCATTTGCCAAAATTGCCTGTGCGCCCTGCTGGTTTTTTTCTCCAAGTCGCATTGCCAATAATGGCGCTCCGCCAATACCTATTAAAAAAGCAAACGATGAAACAAGCGTAACTATTGGGCCGCACACTCCTGCACCTGCCAATGCTACTTCGCCTATTTCGGGTATATTCCCTATGAAAATACGGTCAACAATACCATAAAGTACATTCACAAGCTGTGCGCACATAGATGGGATTGCCAGGCGAAACACAAGTGATTTTACATTGTCGTTTCCCAAATCATTTATTCTTGCCATTACTGCTCCTTGTTGGGCGCATTATAGTTATACCCACAATTTGATATTGTACAGCTATAAGTGTTCAAGGTCAAGATAATGTTATAAAATTAAATGTTCAAGCTGATTTCAGTTGTGATTTTATTTTCACACGTTCGTTATTATATAATTCGTTTTTTTCTGATAATTCATCACAGCGCGCACTGCTAATTGCTCGTAACCGATTTTCAAATCCAAATACATCATTTCCCAAATCGTAAGTTTTCTCTATTATTTTTTCAAATTCCAAGTTTAATAAACTATTTATTTTCTCCGCTTTTGCTGTGTTTTCATCTATATATCCTTGTACAAATATAGTTAAAACGGGTTTGTTTTTCACCATTTTAGCTTCATAATTTATATTTATATTTTTTAAAGTGATATTTTCATTTTGCAGTTTTATGTTTTTAATTCTATTATCAAGCAGCTTAATAAGATTAGCTCCATTATCGTTTTCAATTATAGTTTCATCTAAAATTATTCCTGTTTCCATACATCCTGTTTTTTCTAATTTCACATACGGAATATACCCAAATATTGCATTGCTAACAGTACTGTATTCATACAATTTTTTTGAGCCTTTAGTGTCGGTACTGTCATTTGCAATTCTTTGTGCATCGTTAATAATTTTAGCGGAATTTTCATTATTTTTAAACGCATCGGTATTTTGCGTTACAAGTACAGCCAAATCTTGCCCCATTATGCTTTGCCTATTAAAATATTCGATTATGTCGTCGCCTATTTTTGAAGCTGCATTTTCACTTATAAACAGTAATTCATTTTGAGCATAAAAAGGCTTTTTATTTTGTTTTTTTTCGCATACATTTATCGCCGTATCAATATTTGCTCCTTTACCTTCATAACATTGCGCACGCTCATTTACACTTTTTGTATCGGTATCTGCATCACAGGTAAAAACCACTAATTTTGCTAAATATTCATCATTGTTATAATCTACGCATATTGCTTTTACTATCGCGCGTTCTCCTAAGCTTATATGGCTTACACAGCTACTTAACAACGGCAAAATCATAATTACCAAAATAATTTCAAAAGCTTTTTTCATTTACAGCCCTCTTTCTTGCACAACATAAAATAATGATAGCAGCACCTAAAAAACCTGATATTTGAATAATCACTTTTTGCCAATATAAATTCACTCCATACATTACAGCAACAAAAGCAAGCCATATTACAATGCAAAAAACAAATGTCGATTTTTTGCTGTGTTTTACACTTTTTAATAAATTAGCAGACGTAAAAAACAATGCTGAAAGCTTTATTAATGCTGCTAAAATCCATACAAAAATATGAATTGCCTCAATGCGCTTAAATACAGATAGCCCACCCAATCTTGCCAGTGTATGCAAATACATCATATCACCGCTATCTCCAAGCACTAATTCACGTATTACACATATTAAAATACTTATCGTACTAACGCTGATTAGTAATGTAAATAAACAGCGTCTTGAAGCTATTTTATCATCTTCACTAATGCAAAAATATAATAAAATATCTACCGGGAAATACATATAATCAATAATTGCTTTTCCTATTTTTTTTACATCTATAGACATATAATTAATTCGTGATATAGATGAGTGATTTATATTGGCAAATAATAAAATCAGTACTGATAATAAAATAGCCGCTATGGCTATGCCTCCTGCTCGCGCCAAAGTATCATTGTTTACACTTGAAGTAAATATAAACAATAACACTGTCAAGAGTAAAATCACCCATATAGGTAAAGCTTCAGACGAAGAAAATCTATAAAAGCGCTCCATACGTACAAATAATGCGCCAATATTAATTATCATAATTATAGATAGTGCAAAGCTAATATACTTTACAGATAAAATCTTTTTAAAATCGATTTTAATTAGTAATTCCACTACAATTAGCTGTAATATTAGTACAAATAATAAAGCTAAAGATGAAATCTGCGCGCAATTAAATGATGTGTTAAACACAGGCAAAAAGATATCTACCGATAAGCAAAGCAGCACTAAAGGTGCTGCTTTATTAGATGTAAGCTTGTTCATTGTACACCCCCTTGATTATCTGACAATTTGCTTACCGAAAATTCCGTATTATTTAATTTGTTCCAGCTTGCTCTGAAAATACCATCTTGCCAAAAGCTTTTACTTAACGGCGATATTAACGCTGTATATGGAATACCAAAACTCTTCATTTCACAAATATTATAAAGCATAAAAATAAATACAATTGCTATTCCAATAGGCCCTAATATGCCGCCTGATAATACAAACATTAAACGCAGCACCGTAATTGGCTCATACATAGACGGTATAACAAACGAACATATCGCCGTAAGCGCGGCTACAATTACTATAGGCGTACCAATTATTCCTGCGCTCACGGCGGCATCTCCCACTATCAATGCCGCTACAAGGCTTACAGAGTGTCCGATAGCCTTTGGCATTCTCAGCCCTGCTTCACGCACTATCTCCAATAAAAAAGTAATAAGCACCGCTTCCATAAACATCGGAAGCGGTGTAGCCTGCTCTGCTGCTGCTATTTTATACACAAGCTGCTGTGGAAAAAGCTCAGGTGTGAAATTGGCTATAGCTACAAAAATTCCCGGTAACATCACAGCAATAAAAAAAGCTATATACTTCATAACTCTAATAAATGATGCAAAATAAGCTTTAGTTGAATAATCGTCCATACTTTCAAAGTTTTCCGAAAAGAAATGCGGTGTAATAAGTGCTGTGGGTGAACCGTTAGCTAACACCACTATTTTTCCCTCACATATTTTTGCCGCTGCCGTATCAGGACGTTCAGTATATCCTACCGCTGAAAAAAACGAAAACCCTGTTTTTTGCAAAAAAGGTGCAAGATATCCTGTATCAAACAGCACGGGCAATTTAGTTGCCTTCAGCTTTTTTCTCACTTCATTTAACATATCTTGCGGCACTAAATCGGCATTGTAGCAAAGCGCAATATTCGTTTGTGTTTTCTCACCTATCGTTAATATTTCCGTTCGTAAATTTTTTGTACGTATTAATCTGCGTATTAAGCTGATATTCACTCTTAACGGCTCAGTAAACCCCTCGCGCGAGCCTCTTATATTACCCTCGGCACTTGGTTCTTGTACAGAACGAAACTGCATACTTTGCGTTGAAATAACAATGGCTTTATTTATTCCATCTATTAATATTACGCTTGTTCCTGCTGTTAGCTGAATTAACGCTTCATCAAAAGTAGTAACAGGTGTTTTTTCAATCGGTATAGCTGAATTTGCAAAAATATGATCATACAGCTCTTCTGCGCTATGCGGCACTTCTTCGTGTTTTGATAAATCGTCCAGCATCATAATCCATAAACGTTCAATGCTAGACAAATTCTCAAACATACAGATACAGCAATCAAATCCAAGTATTCTGATTTTTTTAGTATAAAAGTCTGCTGAATTGCCAAACATCTCACATAACGCAGCTCTGTTATTTTCTACACTTTTATATAATTTATTGTTCACTTCTTCGCCCCAGTCTATTATTTATGTTGTTATTATGCTGCGGCAAACGATTTTTTAATCAATAAAAAAATGAGGCATCAATGAATATTCTTATTGTTCGTACATTAATAATATACTTTCTTATTATTGTAGCTATGCGTTTAATGGGTAAAAAACAGCTCGGAGAGCTACAGCCATCAGAGTTAGTTTCCACTATATTAATTTCTAATTTAGCATCTATTTCAATAGAATCTCCTGAGCTTCCTTTGGTAAGCAGTGTAATACCTGTATTTTTAATTGTAATGATGGAGATATTTATTTCCGCATCAAGTTTACATTCTCCAAAGCTTGAAAAATTGGTATCGGGTTCACCTCGTATAGTAATTAAAAACGGGATTCTTGACAAAAAAATGTTGCGTGAGCTGCGATTTACTCCCGGAGATTTATTGGAATCATTACGCAGTAAGGATATTTTCGATTTAAATGAAGTGGATTATGCCGTAGTGGAAACTAATGGCAGTATGAGCATTTACAAAAAATTTGCTTGTGAAAATGTAAAAAATGAAGATTTAAAAATTAAATGCAGCGGTAATTCAGGGCCTAGTTTGCCAATAGTATTAAATGGTTATGCGGATATTGAAAATCTCAAATATTATAATAAAGACACTAAATGGCTTAATAGCATATTAAAATCGAATAATTGTTTAATTGATGATATTTTGTTAATGCTTCTTGATAAAAACGAAAAAACAACAATTATAAAAAAGCAATAAGGAGATTTATTTGAAAAGAGTTTTTGCCGCATTTGCGATATTGGCTATAGTTATTACTGTGGCTGTTTTTGCACAATATTTTGTAGATAATAAATTATTAGAAATAGAAACAATGCTCAATCAATTAAAATCAGATATTAGTGCTGAAGATTATGAGACTGTTTTTGATGATACCGACACGATATTACAAGTATTTAATAAAAACAAAGCCGTGTTAATGCTGTTTATCAGGCGCGATTATATTGCCAATGCTGATATCGCACTAAATGGACTTAGCGCTTATGCAAACAAAGAAAATGCGGCAGACCTATCCAGCGAAGTGGATAAGGCTGCCGCACAATTGAAAATGATAAAAGATATATATTGAAAATCAATCTTTACGAACTGTTCTCTTGCTTAAAAGCTCTGTAAGCTCGTCCATAAAAGTATTAATATCGCTGAATTGTCTGTACACCGAAGCAAAACGCACATATGCTACTTCATCTATTTGCTTAAGCTCATTCATTGCAAGCTCTCCGATATAAATAGAAGAAATTTCTCTGTCATAAGAGCTTAAAAGCGTTTGCTCTATATTGTCAACGGCATTTTCCAGCATCTTATACGTAACAGCGCGTTTTTCGCACGCACGCATAAGACCGTTCAATAATTTTTGCCTATCAAATGCCTCGCGTGATTTATCTTTTTTGATAACCATAAGAGGAAATGTTTCCACAACCTCATAAGTAGTAAATCGCTTTGCGCAGGTAAGACACTCTCTGCGTCTGCGTATACGCTCGCCGTCATCTGCCGGACGTGAATCTATCACCTTTGATTCTATCTCACCACAATATGGACATTTCATTTGATTTTTGCTCCTTTTATCTTATTGTAAAGTAATTTTACATATTCTAAAGCATCATAAAGCTCGGCGCTATTTTTAAATCCATCATTATAAAGCTCTATTACTATATCTCCGTCAAAATCTTGTGCCACTAATTCTGTAAATAATGCACTGTTATCAAAAGTACCTTTGCCCGGCAATATGCAATCGTTTTCACTTGAACAATCACTGAGATGAATATGTTTAATTTTTCCATTCATAACATTCATCATTTGCAACATTGGCTCTTTAGCTCTTCGCATTTGCTTCACATCTAATACAAAAGCTACATCGTCCTTACAATATTCACGTAAAAGTAAAATATTATCATTGGTGCCGCATTTACAGCGCACTACATTTTCATAACATAATTCTACTCCGTATTCTTTTGCACACTTGCGAAGCTCTAAATAATTTAAACAATGTTTTTTAAATGGAAATGGTACACTTGCTATCGCTCCGTGAAATGCCATTGTATTAATATTAAGTTGTTTGCAAACCTTAAAATATTTTTTATACAATTCAAGTCCATCATTAAATCTCGTATTGTATGCAGAAGCGAAAAAAAATGTTTCCATACCACTGGAAAACGGATGTAACGCTAAAAGCTCCATTTCGTTTTGTGATACTTGCCACGCTAGTTTTGAGATATATTCCGGATTTAACTCACTAAATGTATTAAGAAAAGTTTCAGCATATTTAATATTAACATTCTGTAGCTTCTTAATTGATTCTATTGTGTCATTTGGATAAAAGCAAGCAGACGAAACACCATACCGCATACTACACCTTCTTTATGTTATATTATCGCATATTTTTATTATTATTGCAAGAAAAAGCTGCCATAAAACGCAACGCATTTTATGGCAGCTCTATTTAATTTAAGATTTTTTACGAAGCTTGTGATTTTCCCATTCTACCCAAAGCGGACCTGCAATGCACACTGTGCTATACACACCGGATATCATACCTATGATAAGCGGAAATGCAAATGTAAATATGCTGTCCAGTCCAAATATACCGGAAATCACACATACACAGCCAAGTGCCAATACCGTAGATACCGTAGTATTTATAGAACGTGTAAAGCTTTGATTGATACTGTCATTTACAAGGTCTGCAAAAGGTACTTTGCCTTTTGTAAGCGAACGGTTTTCTCTGATACGGTCATAAATAACAACTGTATCGTTTATAGAATACCCTAAAATGGTAAGTACTGCGGCAATGAAATTGCCGTTTAGCGGAATACGCATAATTACGAACACACCAAATATTACTATAAGGTCGTGTACAAGCGCCACTACCGCCATACTACCTGCAGGCCAGCCGCCTATTTTTTTAAATCGTACAGCAATATATAGCAATATCAAAACGCTTGCCGCTATTACCGCAACTATACTTTTAGCAAAAAATTCGCTGCCGATAGTTGGATCCACATTGCTTACCGAAAGTTGTGTGAAATTATTGTCTTTATAATTACTTTCCAGCTTCACACCTATTTGTTCCAATGCTTCTGTGGATACAGTTTGCGTGCCTGGCATTGAAATAATAATAGTTTTGTTACCTGTAGCAACATTACTACCTGTTTGCATACTTGCACCTTTTAATACGGAAGTAACATCATTTTCCACAGCCTTGATATCCACATCACCTTGATAACCATAGGTAAGCATTGCGCCTCCCTTAAACTGGATATCCATTTTTACTCCAAAAACTAAACTAAACACTATAATAATAGCTATTAGTGAAAGAGAGAAAATGAAGTATTTTTTACGGTTACCTATAAAATCAATTTTTTTCTTCATTTTTAACTCCTCCATAAAGCACTGGATTGCGCATACATTTTAATTTGGAGACACCTTTAAGCATAATGCGTGTGGACATTACTCCAAATACAAAGTTTAACAATACGCCCACTAGCAATGTAAATCCAAATGAATAAATAGTGCCTGCTGTTGATGGCCCAAACGCAAAGAATATTGGTTTCAACATCTTAGCAAAAAATCCATCTGTAGGGCCAAAAGCACCCATTAGCATTACAGCTACTATTATTACCGTCACGTTACCATCTATAATAGGTGACAAGCCGCGAATAAATCCGGCTTGGATAGAACCGTCAAGTGTTTTACCTGAACGCACTTCTTCTTTAATACGTTCTGCGGTAATTACGTTAGCATCTACACCCATACCAATGGCAAGAATAATACCTGCAATACCGGGCAGTGTTAGAGTAAAGCTGTTCATACCTGTAAAGTAACCAGATACAAAAGCTAATGTAGCTGCTGTTTGTCCAAGCA
>JAVWEG010000036.1:0-21988 GCA_036641735.1 Oscillospiraceae bacterium | reverse complement strand
AGGCGCTGCTGCCTTTTCCGCTTCATCCTTCTCGGGACGTATACGCGCAGGCTTGTTGCCTGCTTGCACAATTGTGCCGTCGGCACGCTTTAGCGGCTCATTATTGGTTTTATAATCGGTAGAGCCTGTGGCGCGCGGTGCTTGTGCGGGCTTTTCGCTCGGCTTATGCTCTGGTTTTTCAGCAACATTATTTTTAGGTAATTCTTTTTTGGGTTCTTCTTTTTTTGGCAATTCTTTTTTGGGCTCTTCTTCTTTTTTAGTAGGTGCCGAAGCCAAATACGCATCAAGATTTACTTCTTGTGCTTCATTTGTAAAATGCTCGAATATTTTGTTTAGCTCACTTTCGGTAAGATTAGTGGTGTGCTTTTTCACTTCACCTGTAATCTCGGTTAAATAATCTATTACAGGCTTGTTGCCCATATCTAAATCTTTAGCGACATCGCTGATTTTGTACTTAATTGTCAATTCGTTCATTGCGTTCCTCCTTAAGGTTACAAGGCTCTGTCGCCAGATTTTTGCGGCACAGCTTACAAAGCTCGTTGTTGGTGACGGCAAATACTCCCGTCGGTTTTTTGCATATTTGAGATATCGTATATTGGTCGAGCGGTACCTCAATAGCATCTATCATATCTTCGCAAAATCCGAGCATTCGTTTTTTAGTGCCTTCTGATATGTCATTAGCATATAGCACCAGTTCTGCTTTTCCGCTCATTACGCTCTCTTTTACAGCATCAAAGCCCGTTACAAGCGCTCCTGCTTTGCGGCACAGAGACATCGCAAATAATATATTATTTTTCATTCTGCCTCCGCTTTGCTTATTTCTAAATTCATAGCCTCGTATATTTCGTCCGGTATGGCACACTCAAGCGCCCTCTCTATGCGGCGAGATTTTCTTGCTTTTGCAAGACACGCTGCATTTTTGCACACATAAGCGCCGCGCCCTGCTTTTTTACCTATAAGGTCCAGTGATATTTCGCCATCAGGGCTTTTTACTACGCGCACCAGCTCTTTTTTTGGTTTGGATTCATTGCAGCCGTTACAGCGCCGCAGCGGTATCTTTTTAATTGCCATACTAAACACCTCGTATTATGCCATTATATTATTCTTCGCCTGTTTCGGCTGCTTGTATAGGCGCTTCAGCTTCGGTTTTTGCAAGCTCCTCGCCAAAATATCCGCTCTCAGGGCGAATATCTATATTGTAGCCTGTAAGCCTTGCGCATAGTCGTGCGTTTTGCCCTTTATTGCCTATGGCAAGCGACAGCTGATGATCGGGTACTGTAGCACGGCAGCTTTTGTTGTCGCCCTCCAGTATCTCCACGCTCACTACGCTTGCAGGTGATAATGCAGCCGAAATAAACTCGCAAGGATCATCGCTATAGCGGACAATATCTATTTTTTCGCCGCCAAGCTCCTCTACTATCTTTGCCACACGCGTACCGCGCGGCCCTATACACGCACCCACAGGATCTACGTTTTCGTCCTTAGACCATACTGCCATCTTAGTGCGCGCACCTGCTTCTCGGCTGATAGCCTTTATCTCCACTGTGCCATCAAATATTTCAGGTACTTCCATCTCAAACATACGTTTTACAAGCCCCGGATGTGTGCGTGAAATCATCACCTTAGGCCCTTTTTCGGTAGCCATTACATCTACCACATATACCTTTATACGTGCGCCCTCGCGCAGCACTTCGCCTGCCACTTGCTCATTGTGCGGCAATATAGCGTCTCCGCCCTTGCCCAAATCCAATGTTACAATGCCCTTTTTGCTGTCTACACGAGTGATTACCGCCGAGATAATCTCGTGGCTTTTGCTTTGCATTTCCACTAGCATTTGTCCGCGCTCTGCCTCACGTAAGCCCTGACGGATTACGTGCTTTGCCGCCTGCGCCGCAATGCGTCCAAAATCTTTTGTTTTTAATACGATAGGATAAAAGTCTCCTGCCTTAGCGGTCTTTTTCTTTTGTGTAGCTTCCTCTACGGAAATTTCGCGTGACGGATTTAGCACCTCTTCCACTACGCTTTTTAGTAGTGTAACGCTAAATTTTCCATCATTCGGATCAATTATAACCGCTACATTTTCGTCCTCAACGGCATAATCTTTTTTTACGGCAATTACTATGGCGTTCTTGATTTTCTCAAGCAAATCGTCCATTGGCACGCCGCGTTCTTTCTCCAGCATAGTTAACGCTTCAAAAAACTCGGTATTCATTTTCCTATCATCCATTCTGCCTTATGGCATAAAAATTTTATATAGATATTGCTTTGCATTAATGCTAATACTCATCTAATTCTAAAACGCTTGGATTAGCTTGCAAGGATTTTTATTTCACAGCGGCCGCATTAGGGTTCGTGAATACTTTGTGTATTCACGGTTCCTAATGTGGTTGCTGTGGGATAAAAATACAAAAGCTAACGAGTGTTTTAGAGTTGGATGAGTATAAGTCAATATCAGAATAAGTCATCGTCATCGCAAAGCTTAACGAGGCTTAACATTCCCAAATCCAATAATCTGTCAGTACCGTCTATATCCAAAGTAATCTGCGTACCCTTTTTGCTTTTTAATGTGCCGCGCACGCTTTTATCTCCGTTTTCGTCGGGACGGATAAATACAGCTTCTATTGTCTCGCCCTGTTTTTGCGTAAAATGCTCGTCCCGAGTAAGCTTTCTGCCAAGCCCGGGCGAACCCACTTCCATAAAGTAGCCCTCCTCAATAGGATCTGCTTCATCTAATATAGGGTTTATCGCTCTTGTTGCCGCTTCGCAGGTATCCATATCCATCGGCTCATCGCCCTCTATAAATATGCGCAAAAACTTATCCGGCCCCTCTTTTTCGTATCTTACGTCCCACACGCGCAAAGAAAGCTCTTGCATCTTAGGCTCTATAAGCGCACGTACTGTCTCCACCGTATTGTTCCCTTTGTTTTTCGCCATATTCCCTCCGTTTTTAAGCTAAAAATATAGAATGTGGCTACTGAAAGCAGCCTTAAGAAGTGCTTAAGATGAACGAAAGAGCGGGCCGTACGGCTCACTCTTTCAAATTCATTATCTTACGCATATCAGTATAGCACACTAATTACAATTTAGCAAGCAGTATATTTTATATTGCCCATTCACCGTTTTTAAATATTGTTACTGTTTCACCGTTTTTACATTTGCCTGTAATATTGGTATCCTCAGCACCTATCATAATGTCCTCGTGAATTACCGAATCGTTAACTCCGTGCATAAGCAGCTCTTCTTTTGTCATTGTAGTGCCGCCGATTATTGTACCCGGATACCCCTCGCCAAACGCAATGTGGCACGCGGCATTTTCATCGAACAAAGTATTATAAAATAGCGTTCCGCTTTTATTTATCGGGCTTTGCGATGACACTAAGGCTATCTCCCCTATATGCGTAGCGCCTTCGTCGCTTGCAAGCAGTTGGCAAAGCAGCTCTTTACCTGTGCGCGCTTCATAATCTATCACCTTGCCGTCTTTAAACGTCACAGAAAAATCCTCTATCAAATTACCGTTATATACATATGGCTTAGTGCTTTTAACAATGCCATTAGTGCCAAGCCTATGCGGAGCTGTAAACACTTCTTCTGTTGGGATATTGGCAATAAACTCATATCCCTCGGGTGTTTTACTGGAAGCGCCCTCCCACACAGCGCCATCTGCAAGGCGAATATCAAGGTCTGTACCGTTAGCGCTTTTAAGATGCACACTATCCAGCTGCAACGCATTTAATTTATCCTTACAAGCAGTAGTGTATGCCACGTGCTTTTGCCATTCCTCCACAGGATTTCCGCCCGTAACGCGGCAAACGTCAAATATGGTACTCCACAGCTTTTCTACTGCGTTTTTTTCGTTTGGATACACCTTTGCCGCCCACGCTTCACTCGGAATTGCCACTATTGCCCATTGAATTTTATCTGTCATTGTGTAACTGCGCCATTCGTCTGATGCCTTGCTCGCCGCTAAATTTGCTTTATCTATTTTTTCTGCATCTAAACCCTTGTAAATTTCCGGATCGCGTGCGATAATAGACAAAAGGCACGCAGAGCCGTTTTCTTCTACGTAATCCAAAAATTTGCGTTGCTCCCACGGCTTAATATCACACAGTACATTTATATCTGTATTTTGCATTTGAATACGCGATAATTTTTCATCTGTATAATGTACTACCACGCGTTTTGCGCCTGCTTTATACCCTTCCTCCGCGCACATACGGGCAAACTCTGCTCCCTCAATAGGCGCACGTATAATAAGTGTTTGCCCCTTTTGCGGATTAGCTCCTATTTTTACTGAAAATTCAGCGTATTTTTGCAATAAATTTTTATCCATTGTCAACTGCTCCTTTTTTTACTCTTTACTAGTATTAGTTTATCACATTTTACAATGAAAATAAAGGCAAAACGAATTGATTAAAAACATTAAAATAAAACAGGGGGAAATATTATGGATTTGATGGAAGTACTTAAATTTGCTGCCGAGCAAGAGGCATCTGATATTTTTATCGTTGCGGGCGGCGGAATAAACGTAAAAGTGTTTGGCAAGCTTGTAATAAAAAGCGATGTGCTTTCGGGCGATGACACAGAGCGCATTGTAGCACAGCTATATGAAATGGCAAGCCGTGATATGTCTCGCGTGCGCAAAACAGGCGATGATGATTTCGGGCTGTCTGTCCCCGGAGTATCGCGCTTTCGTGTGAGCGCATATCGGCAAAAAGGCTTTTTATCCGCTACTTTGCGCCTTATTAGGGAAGGCTTGCCCGATTTTCGCAAATTATGTATACCTGACGGCATAATGAACCTTGCCAAAAAGCAAAAGGGACTGGTGCTTGTTACAGGCACTACAGGCAGTGGTAAATCCACCACTCTTGCGTGCCTGATAAACGCAATTAATGAAACACGCGAAGGACATATTATTACAATAGAGGATCCTATAGAATATGTGCATCCTCACAAAAAAAGTGTAGTGAGCCAGCGTGAAATAGCAAACGATACCGAAACTTATCTTACGGCACTTCGCGCCTGCCTGCGCCAAGCGCCCGATGTAATATTGGTAGGTGAAATGCGCGACTACGAAACAATCTCCGTAGCCACTACCGCTGCCGAAACAGGGCATCTTGTGTTTTCCACATTGCATACAGTGGGCGCCGCTTCTACTATAGACCGTATTATAGACGTATTTCCTGCGGCACAGCAAAACCAGATACGCGCACAGCTTTCTTTGATATTACAATCCGTAATATCTCAGCAGCTTATACCCACGGTAGACGGAAAAGTAGCCGCCGCTTTTGAGATAATGCACGCGAATACCGCCGTGCGCAACCTTATCCGTGAGGGCAAGGTGTTCCAAATAGATAATGTTATTTCTATGGGAAGACAAGATGGTATGATAGGAATGGACACAAGTATTGCGGAGCTTTGTCAAAAGGGAATAATATCAAAGGAAAACGCTATAAAATATGCCGTTTCACCCGATGCAATGTCACGTAAAATAATGTAAAAACGCAAAATCGCCGTCAAAACATAAAAGTGTTTTGACGGCGATTTTTTAATCCTTTTTCACATACATAACATAAAGCACCGGATATTTGTTTTTATACATTTCATCTGCAAATGCGCACTGCACCTTCACTTTAAAATAATGGCCGTCTTTATGGCGCAATCTGAACCTTGCGAAAAAAACCTCTTTGCTTTTAAGCGCCATACTAAGCGTATCTTCCAAGTTTTTTATATCATCAGGATGTACCACAATAAATGGATCTACACCATGTGCCGACAGAGAATGTGCTTCGTTGCCTGTAAGTCTCATAAATTTTTCATTGAAATACAATAAAGTAAGCGGCGTAGTGCAGGCAAATTTTGCAATACCGTCCGTTGCTTCATTCAGCAGTTTTTCGGTATCACGCTGGCTTATCTGCGTAGTGCGTACATTCGTATCTTCACCAAAGATAGAAAAAGCTGCTTTTCCGTGTCCTTTAGCATAATATAACGCTTGGTCGGCTTTTTCGTACAGCTCGGCATATTTTAACCCGTCTTTTTTAAATATTGCCACGCCTATGCTGCAAGTGATATGATATTCTGTTTTGCCGCCGAAATTCTTATACCCAAGCTTTGAGCATACTCGCTCAAGTTTATTTTTAAGCTTATCTGTTTCACTTGCGTTTTTTATCAGCACCACAAACTCATCGCCACCTATGCGCCCCACAATGTCGCCCTCGTGAAACTGCGTATCTATCTCGCTTGCAAGCTCTCTAATCACATCATCGCCAAAGCTATGTCCCATTGTATCGTTCACTGTTTTGAAATTATCTATATCCAATATCAAAAATGCGTGGCATACCTCGTTTTGCATATCATCTTGCAAAATTTGCGATATCAGCGCTTCTGTCGCGCCTTTATTATAAAGCCCCGTCATTGCATCTTTTTGCACTTCGTCTATTAGCTCTAGCTCTCTGCGTTTTTGGCTATCAACATTTTCGCGATATGTAATCATTCTTACAGATTTATCGGAATTCCAAAAGAAAATCCGCGCAGTCAAACGTATCCAGTGATAGCTTTCTCCGTCTTGCGTTATCATAAAATCGTAGGTGAGATTAGTTATTCCGCTCTCATAAGTTTTCATAATATTGCCGGGCGCAAACATATCAAGATATCCCTTTATATATTCATCTTTTATCTGTTTTTGAGCGATAACTTCAAGTGCTTTATCGTATGGGGCATCAGGACTCATCCCATAGCTCTTAAAAAATTGCTTTGTGCTTTCTCCGCCCGCTCTGTTGTTAGTGATATCAAACTCAAAGATGTTTTCATAAAGTCCTGCCGTAGTCTCGTGCAAGAGGCGCTGATATTCAAGCTCCTGCGATACCGTAAGCTTAATAATCTGTGCATTATATTTTTTGATAACCGCCGTAATCGTAACGAGTACAAGAGCGATTATCGCTACAATAGTAATCAGATTTTTTAAAAGCTGTGTATTTAGCTGCTTTAGCAAAGCAGTGGTATCGTTTTCCACTATAAGATGCCATTTAAGGTTCGGCTCAAATCTCGACACTACATATCCGCTGCTTTTATCATCGTAATACCAAAATTTTTGCTTTTCATTTTGCTCGTCAAGTATTCTTGCTTTGCTGCTTTTATACGATGCAGTATCAAACAAATTTGTTTTTTCATACCCTGTTTTATCCGACGATATTTCTATTGTGCCAAATTTATCCACAAGATACGCTTTAATGGCATATCCACTTTCATATTTTCTGAAAAGCTCTTGCAGTGAATTTACTTTCAAGCCTACCCCTACTACGCCCATTACACTGCCGTTATCATCTTTAATTTTGCAATTCACAAAAACAGTAATTGTATTTTCTTTTGTGGCTTCATCGTTATCTACATTTAAAGAATATTCCTCGTCGCTTTTAAGAAAATCGTAATACCATACATTTTCAGGGTTATCTTTTGTTAATACTCTGTCAAGCCCGTCAAAATGATAATATCTATTGCTTGCGGCAGACACCAAAAACACAGAATCGTACTCGTATTTTTCTTTGTAGCTACCTAGAAAATCCTGCATTTTCTGTATGTATTTTTCATCTACGCTTTCCTTTTTTTCCTGCGTTAAAAAATCCTTTAATAAGCTGTCGTTTGCCATTGTTACAGACACGCTTACAGGCTCGCTGAATATAGCCGCAATATCATTGTATATTCCGTCTTGTGTAAGTGTAGCTACCTGCTCTATGTCCTCTTCAAATTGCCCTTTATTTGAATTGTAGCTTATCACCGAGGTAAATACAAATCCTATTGTTATTATTAAGCACACCAGTATATTAGTACGTATTAATGTCTTATTTTTCAATATTATTCCGCTTTCTTCTATTTAGTCTTTCTGCGTTTTGAATAATTTAATCAAGAGTAAATGTAAGCTTCACGGGATTATGGTCGCTAAATACAAAATCTTCGTCTATATTTTCTGCCTTTGCCGAGATATTATCCGACACAATAAATCCGTCTACCACTGTAACGTAAGTAGTACCCTTTGTATATGGGATATCACAGCCCCTGCAAGTAGCCACTTCGTGGTCATTTTCGGCAGTAGCCACTCTAAAGCCCTCGGGTAAATCCTTATCGCTAAATTCAAATACCCACGGCGGTATTTGCTGTGCGCTTGGAAATGCGTCTACAGTGCCGCCGAGTGCGTGATTAAAGTCTCCGCCTACTATTACATAATTGCCCTTAGCGCGCTCTTCTGCAAGTACATCGTTTAGCATACTAAGCTGCTGTGCGCGGATAGTGCCGCCCTTATCGTAAGCTGACATATGGCTATTTATAAGTACAAGCTCTGTGCCGTCCTTTATAGGTAAGCGCGATACGGCAAAGCATCTGTCTAAATCGAAAAATTTAGTGAAAAAGCTATTGTCCACAGGATACGAGCGGCGCCACGCCTCGGCTATTGCTTTATCCGATAAGGTTAATAGCCCTGCTTCTGTTTTGCCGTGCATATCTAAAAACGGATACGCTAAATATGCCGAATGAAAATTCAGCGCAAAGCTTGCACTATGTGACGGCATCGCATTTGTAAGTGCCTCCATTTGGTTAATATGATACGCGCGCGTTGAATTTGTGTCCACCTCCTGCACGAGATAAAAATTAGCCTTTAGCTTTTGCAGTGCAGCCACCGCGTTATCTGTATTGCGCCTAGCTGCTTCTTTGCCGGAAGCTCTGCCGTGAGTGCCTACGGTTTTAGTGCCGTCCTTCATTGTGCCTGTATCCAAAAAGAAAGTATAATCGTGATCGTATGCGCCAAAGCCAATATTGCTTGTTACAGCGCTATATTCTTTGCCTTTTTCTATCTGTTGTGAAGCCGGATTTATAATGTCGAGCGGAGCGTTGTCCTCTATGCGATAATACTGCATTTGCACATACAATACATATCCGCCCACTGCTAATATTAGCACTAATAACAGTATAAGCACTATGCGCAAAATTATCTTAATGGCCTTTTTCATAACAATCCTCCTAGCTATAATCTATGTGTATATCGTATCATTTATAATGAATAATGTAAATAATTAATTATAAATCTGTATTGAAACGCAAAAATAGCCGTGGACAAATATTTGCCCACGGCTATTGCGATTTACCTTACCATACAATATTGCTTTAGCTTGAAATGCTTTTGCAGCACCTCAAACACCTTAAAGCCAAAATGCTTGTATAGAGATACATTGCGCTGATTATGTGTTTCAAGGCTGGTAACAAGGCTGCGCTTATCTGCCATAGCAAGCACGTACCGCATTAGCTTTGCAGCTATGCCGCGCCCTTGCTTTTTAGGATCTACCGCAAGATAAATAATATGCAAACGGTTATCCGTATGAATATCATTTGTCCACGCACTCGATAGATAATCTTGTCCTTTGATAAAATTCCATAAGGTTTTCAGCGACAAATCGTCTTTAATAATGCACGCATCTGTCTTTAGAGCATAAAAAAGCTCTGTAAGATAGTATTTTATCGGATTGTACGGCTCTGTCTCATCGGAGACGATAATGATGCCGTTTATCTCCTCACTGTCTGCGTACACCTCGCAATTTTCTATCATATCTTCCGTTTCGCAATCAAATATCTCCGGCAGCATCTTTCTTCGTTTGCTTTCGTCTGGTATCAGCTCACAATACAGCGGGTCTTGCAGAAAACATTCTGTAAGCAGGGTGCTGAGCCTTTGCGCATCCTTTGCCCGCAAGCGATATAATCCTTCGGTCTTCACAATTTCACTCACCTTTAATATTTTTTGGTTTGGCGAGTATTTTGCTAGTACATAATTTCACCCCAATTGTTTGTGCGTGCGTCACATTTGCACGCCCCGATTTGTTTGCGGAGTGATTACGAAGAAGATATGATGTACTAAAGCGTAAGCTTTAGACCTCTGCTTTAGTATATTAAAATTATACCCCGATTGCCATATAATTAGCAATCGGGGTATAGCGTGCTTTATCGCAATAGACTGTAATCTTCTTGTGCTTTTCTGTATAAGCACCTATTTATCTACGTGTAGCTCTTTAATTCACGCGTTTGCTCGCAAATGCTCGTGCAAGGCTAAATTTCGAGAAAAGCTTTCAGCTTTAATGCCACTTGCTCTGCCTTGTCGATATTATCCATCTCGCAAAAAATGCGCATAAGCGGCTCTGTACCTGAAAAACGTGCGATTATCCAGCCACCGTTTTTAAAATACACTTTGCAGCCGTCCATATAGCTGATTTTATCGATATCTAAATTAAAATCGGGCAAAAGCTTATCCACCATAAGTGTATTCATTATGCTTGCCTTTTTTTCCTGTGAAAAGCGATAATCGTGTTCCGCCATTTCAAAATAGCCAAACTCCGTTTCAATATCGTGCCATAGCTCACTCAGCTTGCGCCCTGTTTTAGCTATCATTTCCACTAAAAGACTAGCGGCATATATGCCGTCCTTGCCTTGTATATGTCCGCGTACCGTCAATCCGCCCGAGCTTTCTCCGCCGATAATAGCGCCTGTTTCCACCATTTTTTCGGATACATATTTAAAGCCTACAGGCACTTCGTAGCACATTTCACCAAAGCTCTCCGCAATGCGATCCAGTAAATGAGTAGTGGCAATATTGCGCACCGCAGCACCGTGCCAGCCCTTATATTTTACAAGATAGTAATAAAGCAGTACCAATATTTTATTAGGATGCAAAAACTCCGCCTTATCGTCTATTACACCAAGACGGTCAGCATCACCGTCTGTAGCTATGCCTATATCGCAGGAATGTTCCTCCACGTAATTCATAAGGCTTGTAAGCGTTTTCACATTCGGAGCAGGCAATCTGCCACCGAACAAGGTATCTCTGCGTTCGTGTATTACGTCTACATCACAGCGAGTAGTAAGAAGTATTGTTTGCAATGCCGTTTTGCTTACACCGTACATAGGGTCCAGCACTACTTTTAGTCCGCGTTCACGTATTATTTTTACGTCTACCGCTCCCAAAATACTGTCTATATATTCATTCATCGGATCAATAATCTTAATTGTGCCGTTTTTTACTCCATCATCAAATGGTATTATCCGCACATCGTCATTATTTAGGCTGCCTATATATCCCTCAAAGGAAGTGGTGAGCGTTTCATCTGCATCTCGCCCTCCCTCCATAAACACCTTTACGCCATTGTAAACAGCCGGATTATGGCTTGCCGTCACCGCCATACCGTACGGAAAGCCATAAGCACTTACTGTATACATAATAAGTGGTGTAGGGCTTTCGCGATGAATAATAGAGCATATAATGCCTTCACCTGCCATTACCTCCGCTGCCCAAATAGCGGCTTCCTCGCTCAAAAATCTTCTGTCGTAGCCCACTACAAAGCCTTTATCCGCTTTGCCCTCGTCTTTTATTTTGCGAGCAAGCGCCAAAGTAAGCAATTGCACATTGGCTTTTGTAAAATCGTCTCCGATAATAGCGCGCCAGCCGCCTGTACCAAATTTAATCATTATTGCGTCCCTCTTTCTGCTTTTATCCCATAATTACACGTATATTTGCTATTTTATCCCTACCAAGAAGCGGAATTTTATTCACCCTTACATCATCTACATATATATCTTTTATTCCCTTGCTTACGTGGTTCGGATTTTCCACATTAATAATATACATAGCCTCCCTGTATTTTCGCGCCACGCTAAAGCCGTCCCATTCGCTTGGTATACACGGATTTACGCTAAGCCCCTGTAAAGTAGGCATTATTCCAAGTATGTATTTTGTGGCGGCAATATAGCTCCAGCCGCCTGAGCCTGTCATAAACGGGTGGTGCGCTTCGCCGTATTTAGTGTGGTCACGTCCTGTAATAAACTGGCAATATGAATACGGCTCTGCTTTGCGAATTTCTATAATGTCGTTTTGATTGTACGGGCATAGCGCATCGTAAAATTTCATTGCTCTGTCACCGCGCCCTAAAATACATTCCGCCGCCCACGCCCACGGATTTGGATGTGAGAATATAGAGCCGTTTTCTTTAAGCCCTTTATATACTCTTGTTACAAAGCCTATATCGTCATCGGGCTTCGAGTATGCAGGCGCGTTTAGCATTAAGCCGTATGGAGTGTATAGATATTCGTCCACTGCATCCATCGCTTTAATGCCTCGCTCATAAGATGCCGCCCCCGACAATACAGCCCATGTATTGCTCTCCATATGCACCTTGCCCTCCGTGTCCTTATCAGTGCCTATAGGTCTGCCGTTTTTGGTGTATCCGCGCAAATACCATTTGCCGTCCCACAGCTTTTCTTCGCATATTTTTTTTACTTTATCGCGCATTTCGGTATAATGCTTTACATCATATTCACGTTCTAAAAATTGCGCAAGCTCTATAAAGCTGCCAAGCGCCCATACGTGCAAAAAGCTTACCATTGCACTTTCTCCGCCGCCCAAATTAAGGCAGTCGTTCCAATCGGCTCTCAGCCCCTGACAAATGCCGTGTGCGCCTACCATTTTGCACGAAAATTCTAAAATGGTTTTCATATGCTCATACACTGTATCTTCGCCTTTATCTGCATATCTTATCTTTTTATTTATAAAAGCGATATCGCCTGTTTCTTTAACATAATCCACAATACTTGTTACAAGCCACAGTGCATCATCACTGCACGCATCTTTAATACCGTGTATCATACTGTCTTTATCGGGAGTAGGCACTACCGTCGGGCTTTTAAAGCTTTGCTGTTTTTCGCCCTCGCAAAACCATTCGGGGCTAAACAAATGCAAACCGTACCCCTCACTCACAAGCCCTTGCAATAGCTGCTCTAAGCGCATTTTACAAGTAGCGGGATCGGAATGTAGCACCGTCATTGCATCCTGCGCTGTATCCCTGTATCCAAGCCCTGTACGTCCGCCCACCTCAATAAAGCTTGCAAAGCGTGAAAACATCACGTTTATTTCGCTTTGGTACAGTGTCCACGTATTTATCATTGTGTTCATACCTGCATTTGGCGTGTTTATCTGCATTGCTTCGCATTTTTCTGCCCAATAATAGTGCAATTCCTGTAAAGCCTCATCTCTTGCCTGTGCTTCACTGTATTTGTCTCTAACGCGCTTACCGTCCTCTCGGCAGCCCTCTCCAAGCAAAAATGCCATTCGCAAGGTCTCTTTATCTGCAAGTATAAAATGCTTGCAAAGACCTGCGCACTGGTTGCCCCCTAGCTCCTCCGATGAAGAAAGCTCGCCCTTTTCCACTCCTATAGGATTTGTCTCTGTACGATAATCGCCGATAAACACATCGCGCACGGTATCAAAGCTGTCAGGCTCACAGGTAGATGCAAAATATTGAAAATTGTTCTCTTCATAGAATAAATCCTGCTCAATAATGCCGTCTTTACAGCTGCCGCCTGCCGCATATAAGCTCATCTGAAAATTGCGATTATCCATATCGATATGATGAAATGCAAATTCCGCATAGCTAAATACGCTTATATGGCGCTCTTTTCCGCTGATATTTTCTAACTGCAAATCCCAAATTTCCACGTTTTCTCCGCGCGGAATAAACAGCGTTTGCACTGCTTTAATGCCACTGTACTCACATTCGTATTTGGTATAAGACAGTCCGTGACGGCAAGTGTATTTGGCTTTATCAAGTGGCTTTGCCACAGGCTGCCACGACACCGACCAGTAGTCTCCTGTATCATCATCGCGCAAATAAATATAATGCCCCGGCCTATCCATAGGCACGGCATTGGCTCTAAACCGAGTAATGCGATGATATTCCGCGCTTTTGTAAAATAAATATCCGCCTGCGGTATGGTTTACTACCGCCACCATATCCTCTGTGCCAAGATAGTTTGTCCAGCTCATAGGTAAATCTACTCTGTCTATTACATATTCTCGCGCCGCGTTGTCAAAATGACCATACTGCATAATGCTACTCCTTTTATTCTTGCTTTATGTATTATTGTATTGCTTTTTTGTATTGTAAAACAGTGTAGGCATTGGCAATTCTTTGTCTGTTTTGCTAAGTGGATAAATAAAAATAGTACCCGATATAATTTCTTTACATCAAGTACTATTATTATTTATATTAACTTTTAGTATATTTATACCGTTTTGCGAAAATATGCTATTCCACACGCTCCCGGCCCTGCGTGCGTACCGATTACTGTACCTATTGCAAATTCGTGCGGCTTTTCAAGATGAAGATTTTGTGTAACAAAACGCATAAACGGCTCTAAGCCGTGCCTGTGTCCTGTATATCCCACGCCAATCGGGTATGTGTCATCTATGCCTCCGCGCTCAGCTATTAGCTTAAAAATCGCCACATATGCACCCGGCAATCCGCGCGCCTTACCTGCCATACTTACCTTTCCGTCCGCTACCTGTACTACAGGCTTTATGCCAAGCAAACCGCCTGCAATAGCGGCAGCGCCCGATAAACGTCCGCCCTTGCGCAGATATTTTAAATCGTCCACCACGGCAAAAAGGCAAATATCGTATTTTGCCTTTTCCAGCTCCTGCACTATTGTATGCACATCTTGCCCCTCACTACGCAAAGCGATTGCCCTATATACAAGCAACGCTAGGCCCACGGTCGCATTTAGGCTGTCTATGATATAAACATTGTCATATTCGCCCTCTTCTTTTGCTATTTTAGCGCTTTGGCAAGTGCCTGAAATACAGCTTGAAAGCAATATGCACAATATGTCGTCACCTGCATTTTTTGCCGCTTCATAATGAGCAATAAATTTTTCGGGCGACGGCTGGCTTGTAGTAGGCAGCTTTTCGCACACAGACAGCTTATCGTAAAATTCGCCTAAAGACAAATCTACTCCGTCCTCATAATGCTCCTCGCCAAAGCACACCGTTAAGGGTACAAGCTCTATATTTAAATCTTTTGCCTCTTGTATTGTGATGTCCGAAGTGGAATCCGTTAAAATACGTAACATAGTTTATTATCCTTTCAATTTTGCAATACTTAACATACGTTATATTGATTATTTTTGCTGTTTTAAGTCCCTTTTGTGAATAGCGCGTGCAAGGATGCAAGCGCTTGCGATAAGCTTTGCAGCTGCTCGTCGTCAAGCTTTTCGCAAGCGTGCGCCACAAGCTGTGTATGAAACGCATTATGCGCGCAAAGCGGTGCATATGCGCCATCCTCAAGCGCAAGATACACTCTGCGCTTATCTTTGCTGTCCTTTTGCCTTTTAACATAGCCCTTTTGCTCTAATGTTTTTATGGCTATACTAAGTGTACCGCCTGTAACATTCAGCGCGCTTGCAAGCTTACCCATTCCCACTTTTTGCTCGTCGCCCGATAATTTTTCTATTTGCTCGAGTACGTGCAGCTCCGATACAGATAAATCGCTCACACCGCTTTGCGCAATGCTTTCTTCTTCTAATCGCAAGATGTCATTAAACACGCTCACGAGAAAGCTATTGAGCATTTCTTCTTCTTTTTTCATATGTTCTCCTATTACTTTGATATTCAAACTATTTGTATTATAAACTTGTGATTTTGAAAAGTCAATATAATTGTTTGATGTTCAAAATAAATTTACAAGTGTTGCGCTTTATCTCTTTTGATGTTACAATAATTTATTATATGCGATAAGAATGGAGGCAAAAAGCTTGTCCTTTACCACCTTTGCATTTATGGGTTTTGTGATAATTATTTTTGCGCTTTATCATATAATGCCCACACGCTTAAAGCCATATGTGCTTTGCGGCGCGAATATATATTTTTGCCTTAGCTTTAGCGGCACTTTGCCGTATCTTATGATATGCACGGTGCTTGTATGGGGCGCAGGGCTTTTACTGGAGCGCAGCCGAAATAAAGCAAGCTTATTGCCTTTAATGCTTATATTGCTTTGCTTAATGCCTCTTGTTTTTTATAAATATTTGCCTTTTTTAGCATCGCTTACAGCACCATTTATACCTGTGGCGCTCACACTTTCTCCTCTTTTGGAAAAGCTTTTAGTGCCTATGGGCATAAGCTATTTTACGCTCAAAAACGCAAGCTACCTTATAGATATTAAGCGCCTTAAGCTACACGCAGAGCCAAATCTTATTCGATATTGGAATTGCGCTGCGTTTTTTCCGCAGCTTACGGCAGGGCCTATACAGCGCCCTTGTGAGTTATTGCCACAGCTAAACAAAGCTTGCTCATTTAATGCAGAGCTTGCATATATTTCTTGCGGACGTATAGCGTACGGCATATTTTTAAAGCTTTGTATCGCTGACAATCTTTCTAAAGCAACGTCACTGTTGCAAGACTTTAAAAACGCACACGAGCTTGCTTTAATATTTGCACTTTTATTTTATTCTGTGCAAATTTATTGCGATTTTGCAGGATATTCCGAGATAAGCATTGGTGTTGCAGGTCTTTTGGGATACGAAGTAGGAGAAAACTTCATCAGCCCGTACACTGCTCTTACTGTACAGGATTTTTGGCGCAGATGGCATATATCGCTATCATCTTTTCTAAAAGACTATGTATATATTCCGCTCGGAGGTAACCGCAAAGGCAAAATGCGCAAATATCTTAATTTGCTTTGCATATTTGCATTATCAGGGCTATGGCACGGCGCAGGAGCAGGATATATTGTATGGGGGCTTTTGCACGGTGTATATATGTGTGTAGGCTCGCTTACCTTGTGCTTAAGAAAACGCATTAAAGCCGCAATTCACCTGAAAGAAGATAGCAGATTTCAGCGCATTTTTGCCACATTATGCACATTTGCGCTTGTCACCCTCGCTTGGCTGTTTTTTGCAGTGCCTAATATTTCCACAGCCTTTCAAATATTGAATAAAATGGTAAATATTCCTATTTTTAATTGGTTTTATGTGCAGGAGTGCCTTACAATGCTCGGCTTTACTGTGCCTTCTCTTGTGCGTATGCTTATATTTATTTTAATTGTATTCGGCATAGATATTTCTTCTCGCAAAATCGGGTTTGGCAAATGGTATGCTGATTTACCGCACAAATGGCATATAGTACTGCTTTATGCCTGTGTACTCTGCGTTTTGTTTTTTAGTGCCGGCTCGGGCGGCGATTTTATATATTTTAAATTTTAAGTGTAAGAGGAATAAATGAAAAAATTTATAAAAAACGTATTATTGTTTTTTGTACCTATAATATTATTGCTCTCGCTTTACGCTGTAGGGCTGATAAATAGCGGCGAGCTGCTTAGTATGGAGGATATTGCAGACAAAATGGTAAGCGGAGATGCAGAGCTGCTTGGGTTTTCGTATCGCAACGATTCTTTTGTTCACAAGCATTTAGTGGCATCACGAAAATCCGCGGATTTACTGGTGCTTGGCACTTCGCGCGCTATGCAGTTTCACGATGAATTTTTTACGGATTTGTCTTTTTACAACGCAGGCGGCAGTGCTGCATATTTGAGCGAAAACTTATTCTTTTTACAAAATTTACCTCAACAATCATTGCCAAGTATTCTTATATTGGTAACTGACCAAAACTTTTATAACGAAGTATGGAGCGGAGACGTTAACCCCGATTACAGCTACACTCCCACCGCAATTGATGCCGCGAACAAGCTTAGCCGCCTTTTGGGCGATTTTTATAAGGTTCGCCTTGATAAGCTTATATTTGCAAACGGCGATAAAATTGGTGTGGCGGCTAATATCCGAGGTAGTGGCTTTAATAGGGACGGCTCGTACAATTACGGTGAAATGCTTACAAATCCAAAGCTGTTAAACGACAAAAATTTTGCCGAAACCTTTACCAAAATAAAAAATAGCACAGCACGCTTTGAACAAGCAGAAGAAATATATACTCCGTCGCTTGATGAAACGGAAAAATTATTGAGCTTTTGCAATGAAAACAATATACAAGTAGTAGGTATTTTGCCGCCATATGCGCCAAGTGTAATAAATGAAATGCGCAGTAGCGGACAATATGGATATATCGACAAGCTTTATTCCACACTGCTGCCTATGTACACAAAATATGGCTTTGAGCTATACGACTATTCTTTTTTGGAAAATAGCAAAGACGAGCAATTTATTGACGGATACCACGGCTCTGACAGAGTTTATGCGCAAATAACACTTGAGCTTGCCGATAAATCGCAATCGCTTGCTCCGTTTATAAAAAAGCCCGATATTAGCCAGCTTCTGCAAGATACAGGTAATCCCCTCACTATTAATTTTCCTGTAAAACAAAGCTAAAAAAACAAGCCGAGGCACAAAATGTAAAACATTTTGTGCCTCGGCTTTTGTATTGAACTGAATATTATTTTACCGCTACTGCCTCTACTTCAAATAGCGCGCCCTTAGGCAATGCCGCTACCTGTACGCACGAACGAGCAGGAAAATCTGCCGTGAAATATTGCCCGTAAATGGCATTAATGGCTGCAAAATCGCTCATATTCGCCAAAAACACTGTGGTTTTTACTACATCGCCATAGCCCATACCTGCTGTAGCAAGCACTTCACCTAAATTAATAAGCGCCTGTGTTGCCTGTGCTTCTACGCCTTCAGGCATATCGCCGCTAGGTGTAAGCCCTAATTGACCTGATGTATATAATGTATTGCCTGATTTTACCGCGTGAGAATACGGACCTACCGCAGCAGGAGCATTTTTTGCATCGATAATGGTATTCATCTTTTATTTTCCTCCAAAACTTTCTTTTCACATTTATTAGAAATTATTGCTTATGATTATTATATCACAGTTTCGCAGCGCTTTAAATCCTAAAGTCAAAAATATTTTTGCCTTTAAATGTTTTGACAACGAGTATCAATTTACTAAATCAGCACTGCTATTTTACCATAATATCAACAATCTTTTCCATTGCGTTTAAGATGTTTTGGTATCCTGTACAGCGGCAAAGGTGTCCGCTTATTAAGCGGCGCAGCTCATCTCTTGTATAATGCTTACCTGTACCCACTATTTCCACTGCCGTCATAATAAGCCCCGGAGTACAAAATCCGCATTGTACTGCTGCTTCTTCCATAAATGTCCTTTGTATCACAGACAGTTCCCCGTTTTCGCCCTTTAGTCCCTCTACTGTAAGCACACTTTTGCCCTCTGCCCACAGCGCAAGATATATACAGCTATCTATTGCTTCGCCGTCTACAAGTACAGTACACGCGCCACATTCTCCCACCTCGCAGCCTTTTTTAACACTCGTTAAGCCGAGGCGGTTGCGCAGCATTTCAAGTAAACTCTCGCGCTCGTCTACCGCTGTTTCTATCTCTTTGCCATTTACCTTTAGCTTTATAATTTTTAGCATTATTCAGCACCTCCTGCATCTTGTATTGCCCTTGCAAGCCCACGTTTCGCAAGCTCTTTTACTAATTGTAAGCGAAACTCTTTGCTTGCGCGCCAGCTTGTACGAGGTGTTACCTCACTTACGGCAAGCGCTCCTATTGCAGCTACTGCCGCGCTAAGCTCCTTGCCCTTTAGCTCTGCTTCTGCATTAGAGCAGCGTATAGGTGTAGGCGCTGCCACTCCATATCCAAGATGCACATCTGCTATTGTTTTCTTGTCTTCGCTTAATTTTACGCTGACAGCACAGCCAAGCGTAGCTATATCCATAGCATTGCGCTGTGCATATTTATAGTAATTGGCGCTATATCCTTCGTAGCTTGCCTTGCGAATATATATCGCTGTTAAAAGCTCTGCGTGTTCACGTACCGTGCGCCCGGGGCCTTGATACCACTGTGAAATAGGCACTATTCTTACGCCCTTAACACTCGTTAGCTCAAGCTCTGCATCTAAAATCATAAGGCTTGATGCTGTGTCTGCACTGGTAACACCATTACATACATTGCCACCGATAGTGCCTATATTACGTAACTGCGGCCCACCTGCCTGATCGGCTGCATAGCCAAGCACAGGAATATATTTTTCTATGATATCGCTGTGAGTTACATTGGCAAAGGTAGTGGCAGGCCCTATTTTTATACTGCCGTCCTCTAGCATTGAAACTCCCATAAGCTCTTTTATATCGTGTATGCTTACAAGTGTGCAGCCTGCCAATTTGCCCTCGCGTATTTTTATCAGCACATCACTGCCACCCGATATTACTTCTGCCTTTTCGTCCTGCTCTAAAGCGTTTAGCGCTTCGCCGACGGTTTTTGCAATCGTGATTTTTTCTATATCATACATAGTAATGCCTCCCCTCTACTTTATTAAGCCGGCTGCCGTAAAATGCTCTACAAGCTTTTGCGGTGTTAGCGGCAATGTGTTTACGGCAACTCCTGTAGCGTACAAGAGCGCGTTACGTATAGCACTTGCAGGTGAGATAGCAGGTGGCTCGCCAAGTGATTTGTTGCCAAACGGGCCTGTAGGATCTACCGTCTGCACAAAATCTACGTGCAGCTCAGGAGTATCAAGTGCTGTAGGCAGCTTGTAATCCAGCAAATTATCGTTGAGCAGCCTTGCTTTATCATTATAAATCATCTGCTCGCCAAGCGCATATCCAAGCCCCATACTCATACCGCCGTGTACCTGCGCCTCGGCAAGCTTCGGATTAATAAGCACACCTGAATCGTGTACATTTATGATATCCTTAACTGTAATTTTACCTAAAGGAATATCTACTTCTATATCTGCAAAGGTAGTGCCAAAGGAATAAGTGTTGTCGGTGCAATGATGTGTAGCCTCGGCTGTAATATGCTGTGACTTTTTTAGCGAATAGAACGACTCCATCGCCAATTTTTCCATAGACATAAGCACCTCGCCCGAAGCTGCCAATATCACATTGCCGTCTTTTATATCGAGAGTATGTGCCTCACGTCCTGTAAGGAAATTAGCGTATTCCAAAATATTTGCTTTAAACAGCTCTGCTGTTTTTTTGCACGCAAGCCCCGATACATAAGTTTGGCGGCTGGCATACGCGCCTGTATCAAACGGTGTAATATCTGTATCCTGTGTGGATACTATATGTATATCTTTTAATGGTATCCCAGATACCTCGCTTGCCATCTGGCTAAACACAGTATCCGCGCCCTGTCCTATCTCTGTAGCGCCCATTTGCAATTGTGCCGAGCCGTCTTGGTTTAGCACCATACGCGCGCTCGCTGTCTCTAGCGAAATAGGGTATACACCTGTTTTATAGCTGAATATCGCCATACCTACACCGCGGCGGATATCGCCCTTGTCGTTTAGATATTCTTTGCGCTTTTTGTCCCAGCCGATATATTCTTTGCCCTTGCGCATACATTCCTCAAGCCCACTTGTGTAGCAGGTAATATGCGTACCAGGATCTGAATATCCTTGCTTCATACAGTTTACAAGACGAAACTCTATCGGATCCATACCAAGCTCTTTTGCAATATCGTCCATATGGCTCTCTTGCGCAAAGCAAGCCTGCGGAATACCATATCCGCGCATAGCTCCGCCCGCGGCAATATTAGTGTATACAGTATAAGCGTCGCACTGCATACATTTTTCTTCTTGATATAAATGGCGGAACTCGTTTGTTGCATTTGCCACTATTGCGTGAGCGTGGCTTGCGTATCCACCCTGATTAGCCACAGCCTCAAGCTTACGCGCCACCATACGTCCGTTAGGGCGCACAGCCGTAGTTACGTCAAACTCTATTGCGTGACGTGTGCGTGTGCAAGCAAATGTTTCCTCACGGGAAATCTCAAGCTTTACTACACGTCCGCCTACCACTGTAGTAAGATATGCGTTGAGCGGCTCGTATAATACGTCTTGCTTATTGCCAAATCCGCCGCCGATATACGGCTTAATTACACGGATTTTACCTATTGGCATACCAAGCGCCTGTCCTATTACTCTGCGCATAATATGTGGTATTTGCGTGGAAGATACCACCACAATACGTCCTTTTTCCATATAAGCGTGCGACACAGGCGGCTCTATATGGCAATGCTGCACAGCGCTCGTGGCAAATTTATCGCTGAATATGCGCACATCTTCGCCCTTTATTGCATCGTCAAAGCTCTCGTCACCGTTTGCCCATTTGCTATGTACTATTATATTGTTTGGCTTTTCATCGTGAATAGTAAC
>JAVWEG010000035.1:0-22324 GCA_036641735.1 Oscillospiraceae bacterium | reverse complement strand
TATGCGAGAAGCGGATATTGTATTGAATGCGGTAGTGGGCATTGCAGGTTTATCTGCTACTTTATCTGCGCTTAAAAACGGTATAGATGTGGCACTTGCCAACAAAGAAAGCTTAGTTACAGGCGGCAAGCTTGTGCTGGATGCCGCAAGGGAAAACAATGCGAAGATTTTACCTGTAGACAGTGAACATTCTGCAATATTTCAATGCCTACAGGATAAAAATTCTGCGTGCAGCCTTGAAAAAATATTATTAACAGCTTCGGGCGGTCCGTTTTTCGGTAAAACGAAAAACGAGCTTGAAAACATTACAAAAAAGGATGCGCTTTGCCACCCAAATTGGGCTATGGGGCAAAAAATCACTATAGACAGCGCCACTTTAATGAATAAAGGGTTAGAGCTGATAGAAGCAGTATGGCTATTTAATTTACCGCCTGAAAAAGTGCAAATAGTGGTGCAGCGTCAAAGCATCATACATTCTATGGTGCAGTTTAGTGACCATTCTATTTTGGCACAGCTTGGAGTGCCGGATATGAGAATACCTATTCAATATGCGCTTACTTATCCGTACAGAATGTCAAGTACAGCCGCTGAGCTGGATTTTGCAGCGCTTAAATGTATTACATTTGATGAAGCTGATGATACAACCTTTAGATGTCTTGCTGCGTGTAAGAAAGCCATTAATATCGGAGGGCTTGCACCTTGTGCCGCTAATGGTGCAAATGAAGAAGCTGTGCGTTTGTTTTTAGAAGATAAAATATCTTTTTTGTCAATAGGACGTTTGGTGGAAGCGGCTGTTGAGAATGAAAAAAACAAAAATGAATATACTATAGATGAAGTGTATTCTTGCGATGCAAGAGCAAGAGCGTTTGTAATGCAGCACTACAAATAAAAGGAGGCAAATTATGCCGTCGTTAAGCACATTAATGTCATATCTTATTACAGCTCTGGCATCTATTTTTGTGTTTGGTACAGTTATATTTATTCACGAGCTTGGACATTTTCTTTCTGCAAAATTCAGTGGTATCAAGGTACACGAGTTTGCACTTGGAATGGGGCCTACTTTAATAAAATTCAGTAAAGGCGATACACAATATGCACTGCGTTTATTTCCGATAGGCGGCTTTGTAAGTATGGAAGGTGAGGACGAAGAAAGCGATGAAGAAGGCTCATTTACCAAAGCACCTGTGTCGAACAGAATATTAGTTACTATAGCAGGTGCAGTAATGAACTTGTTGCTCGGGTTTGTTGTGCTTATAATTATTGTGTCAATGCAAAGCAGCATAGTAAGCCGAAAAATTGCTGAATTTTATCCTAATGCATCTACTCGGGAACACGGTTTACGAGAAAACGATACTATTCTTAGTGTTAATGGCAGACGCTGTTATGTAGCAGGTGATGTAAGCTACGAATTTGCACGCACTCAAAATGGTACAACTGACCTTACTGTATTACGAGATGGCAAGAAAATAGAACTTAAAGATGTGGTTTTTGACACTATTAAAAGCTCGGACAAAACGAATGAACAAGACCAATTAGTTATAGACTTTAAAGTGTATCCAATAAAGAAAACTGTATTTTCAGTAGTGCGTGAAGCAGGCAATTGGACTTTGTCTTTAGCACGCCTTGTAATATTAAGTCTTACAGATTTAGTTTCAGGCAGAGTTGCAATAAATAATCTTTCAGGTCCTGTTGGAATAGTGTCTGCAATTGGGCAGGCATCATCATTAGGTATTATGTCTGTATTATTACTTTTAGCACTTATTACTATCAATTTAGGCATTTTTAATTTATTGCCATTGCCCGCACTTGACGGCGGACGACTTGCTTTTTTGATTTTAGAAGCAATACGAAAAAAGCCAATTAAGCCTAAATATGAGATTGCTGTAAATGCAGTAGGATTTATGCTTTTAATGGGGCTAATGTTATTTGTAACATTTAATGATATTACCAGATTGTTAAGATAAAGGAAGTGCTGAAATGAGCGCCATCACAAAACAAATAAAAATAGGAAATCTTATTATAGGCGCAGGCAATGCAATAGCCGTACAGTCAATGCTGAATGTACCTGTAAATGATGTGAGTGGAAATGTTGCGCAAGCGAAACGTTTAGCGGATGCCGGCTGTGATATTATTCGCGTTACTGTCCCCACTGCGCAAGATGCAAGATTAATAACCGCTATAAAAAACGAAGTAGATATTGCTGTAGTGGCAGATATTCATTTTGATTATAAAGCTGCGCTTGCTGCAATAGATTTAGGTGTAGATAAAATACGTATTAATCCGGGCAATATTGGTGATGATGACCACGTTAGTCAAGTAGCCAAAGCTTGCAATGAAAAAAATATTCCTATTCGCATTGGTGTAAACGGAGGAAGCCTTGAAAAAAACATTTTAGCTAAATATGGCAAGGTAACACCCGAAGCCTTATGCGAAAGCGCAATGTATCATATATCGCTGTTAGAAAAGCACGATTTTGATAATATTGTAATTTCCATAAAATCTTCTAATGTTCCTATAATGATAGCAGGATATCGTTTGTTATCTCAGCGCTGTAATTATCCTTTGCATTTAGGAGTAACTGAAGCAGGTACATATCGAATGGGACTTATAAAATCTGCTATGGGCATAGGGACATTACTTATGGAGGGAATAGGGGATACTATTCGTGTATCTCTTACTGATATTCCCGAAAAAGAAGTACAAGCAGGATTTGATATTTTGCGAGCAGCAGGGTTAAAAGTAAACGGGCTGGAAATAATATCTTGCCCTACTTGCGGTAGAACAAACATAGATATTGTTAGCATTGCAAATGAGGTAGAAAAACGTTTAGTAGGCTGCAAAAAGAATATTAAAATAGCCGTTATGGGCTGTATTGTAAATGGTCCGGGAGAAGCGCGCGAAGCAGATATCGGCATTGCGGGAGGAAAAGATTGTGCAATGCTATTTATCAAAGGCGAACAGCAGCATATGCTTCGCGGAGATATAATAGGACAATTCATCGACGAAATCAACAAATTGTGAGGGCTTAAATGAAACCATTATTAGCAGCACTTTGGCCTCAATTTGCGCAAGATGCCGCTTTTACCGAAGCTTTTAATGGTGTACTGGTAGAACGTGTAGAGGCTGATCGCAACAAAAAAACAGTGAATATTATTTTGCACAGTGAACGTGCTTTGCCACTTGCTTTACGTGCAAGATTAATTACATCTTTAGAGCCGCTGTTTACAGGCTTTGCGCTTAAAACGCAAAGCTTATTTTCTTATGCCAATATTACAAACGATGCTGTGTTGGAGCTGGCAGAAGAATTAAAAGATGACGGTATGCCGATAAATGGATTTCTACTTAATGCAAGCGTGAATATAGATGGCGAAAATATAAGTATTTCTGTGCAAAACGGTAAAAATCTTTTGGAGCAAACAGAATTTACGCGTTTGATGGAAGAAATTATTTTTGCTCGAACACAGCAAAATGTAAATGTTACTTTATTGTCCAATAGTGATGCAGGAGATAAAGCAATAGAGGAGTGTATATCACAGCCAAAACCACAGGCAAGAAAATTTGATGTTAAAAATGAAGTGCCTGCACCCAAAATAGAAGGACTGGAATTGGAAAATCAACCGATAAAGGTTGTAAACGGAAAGAACTTTACACCTAAAGATATGACACCTCTTGGCAATATTGGTAATGTTGCAGGAAAGGTTACTGTATGGGGAGACGTATTTTTTACAGAAATTAAAGGTAAATTTCGTAAAATATATTCAATATCCATTACCGATTATACAGGCTCTGTAAATATTAAAATAAGACCAAATGAAAATGAAAACTGTGATAAATGGGAAAATATTGTACAAGGCGAAACACTTATTATCAAGGGCGAATGTGCATACGATAAATATGAGCGTGATTACGTAATTTATCCATATGATGTGTTGAAGGTTGTGCGTCGTAAGCGTCACGATGATGCCGAAAATAAGCGTGTGGAATTACATTTACATACAAAGCTTAGTTCTATGGATGGATTTTGCGATGTGAAAGAGATAGTAAATACTGCTCACAGAATGGGACATAAAGCAGTAGCGATTACAGACCACGGTGTAGTACAAGCATTTCCTGAAGCTATGCTTGCCACAGATGACATTCATCGTAAAGATCCTGATTTTAAGCTTATTTATGGCTGTGAAGCATATTTTGTAGATGATATGGTACCTGTGGTGTACGGCGATGCCAAAATGGATCTAGATGGTTCATTTGTAGTATTTGACCTTGAAACGACAGGGTTATCTCCTATGACAGATGCTATTACCGAGATAGGCGCTGTCTTAGTGGAAAACGGTGAGATTAAAGGCAAATATAATACTTTTGTAAACCCAAATAGACCAATACCTGCCAAAATTGTGAAGCTAACAGGAATTACTGACGATATGGTTAAGTCTGCTTTGTCGCAAGAGCTTGCAGTAAAGGCTTTTTTTGAATTTGCAGGTTCAAGGCCTCTGATTGCTCATAATGCACATAGCTTTGATATGGCATTTTTACGTAATTGTGCAGATAAATATGTATTTAAAATATTAAATACATATATTGATACTTTGCCGCTCGCACAATCATTGTTTATAGGACTTAATAATTATAAATTGGATACTATAGTAAAGCATTTGGAAATTCCTGAATTTGACCATCACAGAGCTTGTGAAGATGCCTATGTATTGGCACAAATTTTCATTAAAATGATAAGCGACTTAAAAGAACGCAAAGTAAATGCCATAGAAGATATCAACAGAGGGCTTGGAAGTACAAGAGCGCTTGCTAAAACAAATTATCATATGATTATTTTAGCTAAAAATCAAGCAGGTATGAAAAATTTGTACAAGCTTGTTTCCTATGCTCATATGGACTATTTTTACAAAAAACCAAGAATACCTCGTTCAGTACTTAATGTACATCGTGATGGTTTACTCATAGGTTCGGCTTGTGAAGCAGGTGAGCTTTACAGAGCTGTAGTTGAAGGAAGAAGCTTTTCGGAGCTTTGCGCAATAGCCGAATATTATGATTTTCTTGAGGTGCAGCCGCTTGGCAATAATGAATATATGCTCCGTGAACATATTGTTGATAATATTGAGAAAATACAGGAATTTAATAAAACTATTTTGGCAATAGGTGAAAAACTGGGAAAATTGGTAGTGGCAACGGGAGATGTACATTTTCAAGAACCTGAAGACAGCGTATATAGAGCTGTTTTACAAGCAGGTACAGGCTTTAAAGATGCCGATAATCAAGCCCCGCTATATTTTAGAACTACAGATGATATGTTGCGCCAGTTTAGCTATATAGAGCCTGAAAAAGCATATGAAATAGTAGTAACTAATCCCAATAAAATTGCTGATATGATAGATGGTGAAACACGTGCAATACCTCGTGGGCTTTATACACCTACAATAGATGGCGCTGACGAATTATTACGTAATTCTACTATGGTTAATGCGCGAAAGCGCTATGGTAACCCTTTGCCGCAAATATTGGAAAATAGGCTTACAAGAGAGCTTGACAGCATTATTAAGCACGGTTTTGCAGTATTGTATGTTATAGCTGTAAAGTTAGTAGCCAATTCAAATGAACACGGATATCAAGTAGGTAGCCGTGGTTCTGTTGGTTCGTCTGCGGTAGCTAATTTTTCGGGAATATCAGAGGTCAATCCATTACCTCCTCATTATTTATGCCCTAAATGCAAATTCAGCGAATTTTTTACAGATGGTTCTGTGGGAAGCGGATTTGATTTACCTGATAAAAATTGTCCAAATTGCGGAGAAAAACTTATGGTAGACGGACACGATATACCATTTGAGACATTTTTGGGATTTGACGGCGATAAAGAGCCTGATATCGACCTTAATTTTTCAGGAGAATATCAAGCGTTGTCACACAGATATACAGAAGAGCTTTTCGGTAAAGACCACGTTTTTAAGGCAGGGACAATATCAGGAATACAAGATAAAACAGCATATGGATATGTAAAAAAATATCTTGATGAGCGTGAACGTATAGTAAACCACGCCGAAGAAAATAGGCTGGTGCAGGGCTGTGTAGGTGTAAAACGTACTACAGGGCAGCACCCAGGTGGAATGGTAGTAGTGCCAAGTGATTATGATGTATTCGACTTTTGTCCTGTGCAGCATCCGGCAGATGATAAAGACAAAGGTGTTATTACAACTCATTTTGAGTTTAAATATCTTCACGAAACTATTTTAAAGCTTGATGAACTTGGACACGATGTACCTACTATGTATAAATATTTAGAGGATATGACAGGCATAAATATGGATTTTGTGCCGATGAATGATAAAAATGTTATATCTTTACTTATTTCCACTAAAGCACTTGGTGTGCAGCCGGACGAGATAGATAGCGAGACAGGTACATTTGGTATCCCTGAACTCGGTACTAATTTTGTACGTCAAATGCTTGTAGAAGCTCAACCAAAAAGCTTTAGCGATTTAATACAAATTTCAGGATTATCACACGGTACTGATGTGTGGAGCGGAAACGCGCAAGAGCTGATAAAAAACGGAGTATGTACAATATCTGATGTTATCGGTACTCGTGATAGTATAATGACATATCTTTTACATAAAGGCGTAGAGCCAAAGCTTGCATTTACTGTTATGGAGCTTACCCGTAAAGGCAAGGTAGCAAAATCTGGTTTTCCTGATGGTGTAGAAGCTACACTAAAATCGCACGATGTACCGGATTGGTATTTGGATAGCTGCCGCAAGATAAAATATATGTTTCCAAAAGCTCACGCCGTGGCGTATCTTATTGCGGCAATTAGACTTATGTGGTTTAAGGTATATCACCCACTCGAATATTATGCTACACATTTTACTGTACGCGGAGATGATATTGATTATGAAGCCGCAGTAGGCGGAGTAAAAGTGGCAAAGCAGCATTTAAAAGAAGTAAATGCACGTTTGCGCGAAGAAAAAAACAATAAAGATGAAGACATTTTAGCATCATTGCAGCTTGTAAATGAAATGCTTGTACGTGGATATGAGTTTGCTCCAATTGCAATAGGTAAAAGTATGGCTAAAAAATATGTAGTGGAAAATGGTAAAATTCGTTTGCCGTTTTTATCACTTAAAGGTGTTGGAGAATCTGCGGCAGCCGCACTTGAAGACGCTACGCTTGCAGGGCAGCAATACCTATCTTGTGACGATTTGCAATCCGCGTGCGGTGTAGGTGCATCTGTAATGGAAAAGCTGCGTTTGGTAGGTGCATTAGGAGATTTGCCTGCATCTAGTCAAGTTACTTTGTTTTAGCAAGATAAATTAAGCTATTTTTAAAAAATACTTGCGTTTTTATATGCAATATGATAATATATATAAGCGTTATGTCCACTGTGCCAAACAGTGAGAGTTAATGACAAACATTAATCAGGCAGTCCTCTGTCGGCAGCAAAAGGCTCCGAGTATGAATGTCTAGTAAAATTGGAGGATTGTATTATGGACGCAATGAAAATCATTACTGAAGGTATGCTCAAGGAGAACAAACCGGCATTTAATGTTGGTGATACAGTTAATGTATCAGTACGTATTAAGGAAGGCGAGCGTGAGCGCTTGCAGGCTTTTGAAGGTACTGTAATATCTAAAAAACACGGTGGCATACAAGAAACTTTTACTGTACGTCGTTCTTCATATGGTGTAGGCGTAGAGCGTGTTTTCCCTGTTAACTCTCCGTTTGTAGAGAGTGTAAAGGTTGTGCGTAAAGGTCGTGTACGTCGCGCGAAGCTTTATTATCTGCGTGACCGCACAGGTAAAGCCGCTAAGGTTAAAGAGCAGCTTAGATAAGCAACTTCAAGGGACAATGTACATTGTCCCTTTTTGTTATTTTAGTAGGAGGTGCGTTTATGCAAACACAATCTGAAAATCAAGAGACTAAGCTATCAGTATTAGAATGGTATGATGCACTTGTTTTTGCACTTACCGTAATAGTTTTGGTGTTTATTTTTGTTGTGCGCCTTGTTATGGTTTCAGGACCATCTATGATACCTACTTTAATGGATAAAGACCATTTAGCAGTACAGTCTATTTTATACACTCCAAAAAACGGAGATGTGGTGGTAATAGATGCTTTTACTGAATACGGTAAGCCTATAGTTAAGCGCATTATCGGAATAGAGGGAGATATTTTAGATATCAATGCTGAAACAAGCAAAGTAAGCATAAATGGCGAAGTTTTAGATGAGCCTTATGTAAACACGCTTACATCTCAAGGAGATAAATTTGATTATCCGATAGTAATACCTTATGGAAAAATCTTTGTAATGGGGGATAACAGAGCTGAATCACTCGACAGCCGCAGTTTAGGCTTTATTGATAAACGTGATATATTAGGAAAGGTTTTGCTTCGCTTAACTCCATTAAGCACAGCTGGTAAAATAAAATGACAAACAATAGCGGAGGAAAACAAATCCAATGGTTCCCCGGACATATGACAAAAACACTGCGCCTGATAGAAGCGGATATTAAAAATGTTGATGTAGTGCTTCAGCTTTTAGATGCGCGCATACCTGCAAGCAGCCTAAATCCTGAGCTTGCAATTGCTACTGCCGCAAAGCCTCATCTTTATGTACTTAACAAAGCAGATCTTGCAAATCCGGAGTTAACAAGTAAATGGGTAAGTTATTTTAAAGAACGCGGTGATGGCTGTGTTGCCATTTCAAGTAAAGGCGGTAGCTTATCTGCCGTAAAAAGCGCAATAGACAAAGAGCTGGATGAGCTAATAACTAAACGCAGCTTAAAAGGAATGCAAGGCGCCAAAATACGCATTATGGTAGTAGGAATACCCAATGTCGGTAAATCTACATTTATCAATAATTTTGCAGGAAATGCGCGCACCAAAGCAGCCGATAAACCCGGAGTTACACGCGGAAAACAATGGGTGAGTGTAGGCAAATATGATTTACTTGATATGCCGGGTGTATTATGGAAAAAATTTGAAGATCGTACCGTTGCCACAAACTTAGCATTTATTGGCTCAATAAAAGATGATATATTAGATATTGAAGAAATAGCTACAGATTTATTAAGTGAATTGCAGCATCTATTGCCAAATGCATTGATGGAACGTTATAAACTTACCTGTGAAGAACTTAACCTTGACAGCTATGAACTTTTGCAATGTATAGGTGCAAAACGTGGTATGCTAATAAGCGGCGGTGATGTAAATACAGAACGTGCGGCTATAATGGTAGTAGACGAATTTCGAGGAAATAAAATAGGAAGAATAACATTGGAGAGTCCTTGTGAAAATATTTGATAATTTATATGATTTTGATGCCCAATTTATTGAGGAATATGGAATTGTTTGTGGAGTAGATGAGGCAGGCAGAGGCCCGTTATGTGGTCCTGTTAGTGTAGCTGCTGTTATACTGGATAATAAAATCAAAATAGATGGAATTAACGATTCTAAAAAGCTTAGTGAAAAAAAGCGCGAAGCTTTATTTGAACAAATAATACAAAGTGCTATAAGCTACAAGATAGTAATGATTAGTCCCGAAACAATAGATGAAATAAACATTTTACAAGCTACAATGCTGGGAATGAAGCAGGCTATTGAGGGCTTAAATTTTGTGCCTGCGCTTGCGCTCGTTGATGGAAATCGCTGTCCGAACACGCAAGTACCTACAAAATTCGTAATAAAAGGTGATGCTAATTCTGCATCAATTGCGGCTGCATCTATTTTGGCAAAAGTATCAAGAGATAGATATATGTGCGAATTGTCGGCTATTTATCCGCAATATAAATTAGATAAGCATAAAGGTTATCCTACAAAAGAGCATTACGAATTGCTGGATAAATATGGTGTAGAAAGCTTTTATCGAAAATCGTTTCTTAAAAACAGAGGATATTTTTAATGAACACTAAATTAATTGGAGCCGCAGGGGAGTCTTTAGCTGCAAAGTATTACAGAGATAATGGCTATGAACTTATTGCTGCAAATTATCGTACAAGAATGGGCGAGATAGATATAATAGCAAAACAAAATGATATGATCATTTTTGTTGAGGTTAAATCACGCTCAATAGGCAGTATTGCAGCTCCAAGAGAATTTGTTACTCAAGCAAAGCAAGATAAAATAATTTTAGCTGCGAAAAATTTTTTAGTTACACACGATTTTGCTGATAATTACTCTCGATTTGATGTGATTGAGGTTTACATTGGTGATTGCGGTGAGCATAAAATAAATTGTATTGAAAATGCGTTTACTTTAAAATGAAAGGACAATTAAAATGAATTATGTGAGTACGAGAAGCGATATTGTGCCTGTAAGTGCTGCTTATGCAATAGTAAAAGGTTTGTGCAGTGACGGAGGATTGTTTGTACCGGAAACGTTTCCAAAGCTTTTCGCTGAAGAGTGTGTCGGTAAAACATATCAAGAAATAGCAGAGCTTGTTTTATCATTATATCTCACAGATTTTTCCAAAGATGATATTAAAGACAGTATAAATGCTGCGTATAATGATGCCAATTTTAATGGTAAACTAGCCAATACAGTGAAAATCAGCAATAATTTATTTGCAATGGAGCTATGGCACGGACCTACCTGCGCGTTTAAAGATTATGCGTTACAATTAATGCCTCATTTGTTTGTAAAAGCAAAAAAGATTATTAACAATACCAATATAACAAAAATCCTAGTTGCAACATCAGGAGACACTGGCAAGGCCGCACTAGAAGGATATAAAAATTTAAAAAGAATAAAGCTTGCTGTGTTCTATCCTAACGATGGCACAAGTGAAGTGCAGCGTTTGCAAATGGCTACGCAAGAAGGCGATAATGTAGCCGTATATGCAATAAACGGTAATTTTGACGATGCGCAAAAAGGTGTAAAATCAGCATTTTTAGATTTAGAATTAGCTGATACGTTGAAGTGTAAAGGTGAAGAGCTTTCCAGTGCTAATTCTATAAATTGGGGACGATTGCTGCCTCAAATTGTTTATTACTATTATTCATATTGCGAGCTTGTGAAAAGCGGCGAGATTACTAATGGTGAAAAAATTGATTATTGCGTGCCAACAGGAAATTTTGGTGATATATTAGCAGGATATTATGCTAAATGTATGGGGCTTCCTGTAGGTAAGCTAATATGTGCATCAAACAAAAATAATGTATTATATGATTTTTTGTCTACAGGAACATATAATGCTAAAAGAGATTTTTACAAATCTACGTCGCCAAGTATGGATATTTTAGTTTCTTCTAATCTTGAACGGCTCTTGTATCATCTATCGGGTGATAAATCGCTTGTGAACGATTTGATGAATTGCCTTGCAATTAATGGAAGCTATACGGTATCTAAAGATTTGTTAAACAAACTTCAAGAGAATTTCAGCTTTGATTACGCTTCGGATGAAGATGTAGCCAATGAAATATCATATCAATTTAGCGCAAATAGCTATCTTTGTGATACGCATACAGCAGTAGCGTTTATTGCGGCAAAACGTATTAAATCTACGGGAAATAAATTATGTGTGGTAGTATCCACAGCAAGTCCGTTTAAATTTTCAGGCTCAGTACTTGATGCTCTGGGCATTGAGAAGCCTTTAAATGAATTTGATATGATTAAACTTCTTGAAAGCACGGCACATAATGTTGCTCCCGATAATCTTATCGGTTTAAATAATAAAAGTATTCGATTTAAAGAAATAATTAATGTGAATGAAATAAAACAAAAATCTTTTGAATTGTAAAAGGCTCGGTTTCCCGAGCCATACTCGTCTACGCTTCTACAAAAGTTTCGCACATTGTTTCTTCGCCAAGCATTGCCATTTTGCTTTTTACAGTGATATTTTTGGCAGTACAGCAGCATTCTCCGTTATTATGAATACAGTTTTCTACTTCACAACAAATACCGTTCAACACACAATCGTCGTGCATATTATATCCCTCCTTTGCTATAGATTAAAATTAGTATTAGCAGGGATTTATGTAAATAAACGGAGGAAATTATGGCAATTTTTGCAATAGGTGATTTGCACTTGTCGCTTGGTAGTGCAAAACCTATGGATATTTTTGATGGTTGGCACGACCACGTTAAGCGCCTTACAAGCGCGTGGAAAGCTAATGTCTCGCAGGACGACACTGTAGTGTTGGTGGGTGACATATCTTGGGCAATGAATCTTAATGATTGTTATGCCGATTTTAGCTTTATTCATTCTTTACCGGGACATAAAATTATTCTTAAAGGTAATCACGATTATTGGTGGACAACTAAATCCAAAATGGATAATTATTTAAATGAAAATGGTTTCAGTTCAATATCTATTTTGCATAATAATTCTTATGCAGTAGAGGGATACTCTATATGCGGCACACGAAGCTGGATGTTTGACGCAGGACAGTTACACGATGAAAAAGTGATTAATCGTGAAAATGGACGTTTACGTGCCTCATTACAATCAGCTGTTAATGAAAACAAATTAGTTTTTATACATTATCCGCCGTTATCTGGTAACGAAGAAGCTACAGGAATTATTACGCTTATGCAAGAATTTAATGTAAAACACTGCTATTATGGTCATTTACATTCAGCATCAATTAGAAATGCCATTGAGGGTAAACATTATGGCATTGAATTCAAACTGATAAGTGCTGATTCGTTAAATTTTTGTCCGTATAAAATTAATTTTTAGGTGGAAATATCTCTTGAGATATGTTATAATCAATTTATTGCTTTATTGGAGGATATAAAATGAATCTCATTAAAAACGAAAAAACCGAAGACAATCGATATGAATTGCAATTTTCTCTGGACGCAGAGGCGTTTAATGCTGCTATTGCAAGCGCATTTAAAAAAGAAGCCGCAAAGTATAATATTCCGGGGTTCCGCAAAGGTAAAGCCCCACGCCATATGATAGAAAAAATGTATGGTGCAGATGTGTTCCATTATGATGCTATTAATGCTTTGTTTCCTGATGCTTATGAAGCTGTATTAGAAGAGACAAAGATTGAGCCTGTGGATCGTCCTGATGTTGAGATTGTGTCTGCCAGCACCGAAGATGGTGTTGTACTAAAGGCACTTGTCACTGTAAAGCCTGAAGTAAAAATTGGTAATTACAAAGGTTTAAAAGCTGAAAAAGCTGTCCACACTGTAAAAGACGAGGCAGTTGATGCAGAAATATCTCGTATGCGTGAGCGCAATGCTCGTATGGTGGCACGTGAAGGTGCGGCACAGCTTACAGATATCACAGATATCAATTTTGATGGTTCAATAGATGGTGTAGCGTTTGATGGCGGTAAAGCCGAAAACTTCTCACTAACATTGGGTTCAGGTCAATTCATTGCAGGCTTTGAAGATCAAATCGTAGGACATCTTGTAGGCGATGAGTTTGATGTAAATGTTACTTTCCCTGAAGAATATCAAGCTAAAGAATTAGCAGGTAAGCCTGCTGTATTCAAAGTAAAGTTGAACGATATAAAAGCAAAAGAGCTTCCTGTACTTGATGATGAATTTGCAAAGGATGTATCGGAATATGATACATTAGACGAGCTTAAAGCATCAATCAGTAAGGGAATGGCTGATGAAGCGGAGAAATCTTCTGCGTTAGAAGTGGAAAACAATCTTGTTGACCAAGTAGTGGATACACTTGAAGGTGATATTCCTGAAGTTATGTTCAACACGCGCATAGATGAAATGATAAGAGATTTTGAGTATCGTCTAGAGCAGCAGGGACTTAAATTAAATGATTATATTAAGTATTCAGGTGGAGATGAAGCTAAATTCCGTGAAGGATTTAGAGAGCAAGCTACTAAACAAGTGAAAATTCGCCTTGCTTTAGAAGCTGTAGCTGCGCTTGAGAATATCGTAGCTTCTGACGAAGATTTGAATGTAGAAATCAAACGTATTGCTGACGCATATAAGATGGAAGAAGATAAAGTGCGTGAGATAATACCAGTAGAAGAAGTAAAGAAGGATTTAGCTGTAAATAAAGCAATTGATTTCATTAAAAACAATGCTGTAATTACAGATAAAGAAGTAAAATAGCTTTTAATATGCGCTGTTTTAAATAAATTTTCTGACCGATACAAGTGCCTTACAGCTTTTGTATCGGTCATCTATTACAAAAAATACGGAGGTTTTTGTTATGAGTTTAGTTCCTTATGTTGTTGAGCAAACCGCTCGAGGTGAGCGTTCGTACGACATTTTTTCGCGTTTATTAAATGATCGCATTATTATGTTGTCTGATGAAGTGAATGACACTACAGCAAGCCTTGTAGTGGCACAGTTATTGTATCTTGAAGGACAGGATGCTGAGAAAGATATAAATCTTTATATTAACAGCCCTGGTGGTTCAATTACTTCCGGTATGGCAATTTTCGATACAATGGAATATATCAAATGTGATGTTTCCACAATTTGTATGGGTATGGCTGCTTCTATGGGAGCATTTTTATTGTCTGTAGGTGCTAAAGGCAAGCGTTTTGCTTTACCAAATAGCGAGATAATGATTCATCAGCCATTACTTGGAGGTTTACAAGGGCAGGCGAGTGATATTAAAATACACGCAGATCATATTGTTCGCACACGTTCGCGCTTAAATGAGATTTTGTCTGAAAGGACAGGAAAATCTATTGAGCAAATTACGCTTGATACTGAGCGCGATAATTTTATGAGCGCACAAGAGGCCGCCGATTATGGGCTAATTGATTCAGTAATATTTAAACGGTAGGGAGATTTATGGCCAACAAGACACAGGACAAAGAAAAAGATTTAAAATGCAGTTTTTGCGGTAAAAGTCAAGATATTGTGGAACGAATGATAATCGGACCAGGTGTTAATATTTGCAATGAATGTATAGATTTGTGTCATTCACTGCTTGATGAAGAAATGGATATGCCAAAATCCGTTCCTAATACAGCAAAAAAGAAAAAAGAAGAGCCTCCTCATTCTATGCCTTTAAATATTTTAACTCCGGCAGAGATAAAAGAAGGTCTTAATCAATATGTTATTGGGCAGGATGAAGCAAAAACCGTCCTGTCTGTAGCTGTTTATAATCATTATAAACGTATATTAAGTGCTGATAATGTAGAGGTGGAGCTGCAAAAGAGCAATGTGCTTTTACTTGGCCCTTCGGGTGTAGGTAAAACTTTGCTTGCGCAAACTTTGGCTAATATGTTAGGTGTACCTTTCGCCATTGCAGATGCAACCACGCTAACAGAAGCAGGATACGTTGGCGAAGATGTGGAAAATATCTTATTAAAGCTTATTCAAGCAGCAGATTTTGATATTGAAAGAGCCGAAAAAGGTATTATTTATATTGATGAGATAGATAAAATTACACGTAAAAGTGAAAATCCGTCAATTACGCGTGATGTAGGCGGCGAAGGTGTTCAGCAAGCTTTATTGAAAATATTAGAAGGAACCATCAGCAATGTGCCTCCTCAAGGTGGGCGTAAACATCCGCAGCAAGAGTTTATCCAAATTAACACTAAAAACATATTGTTTATATGTGGCGGTGCTTTTGATGGCCTTGACAATCTTATTCAAAAGCGCACGGATAATTCTTCTCTTGGATTTGGTGGTAAATTAAAAGACAAAAGCACTGATGCAAAACAAAATTTATTGCGTTTAGTAGAACCCCACGATCTTGTACGTTATGGGCTTATTCCTGAGCTTATTGGACGTATACCTGTAGTTACTGTCCTTAATCCTCTTGATGAAGATGCGCTGGTGCGTGTGCTTAAAGAGCCTAAAAACAGTATAGTAAAACAATATGAAGCTTTGCTCAAGCTAGACAATGTAGATCTTGAGATTACAGATGAAGCTATGCACGAAGTAGCGAAAAAAACTATTGCGCTAAAGAGTGGCGCTCGCGGACTACGCAGTGTTATGGAGCAGGCGCTTATTGGGATAATGTTTGATATTCCAAGTGACCCCACCATAATAAAAGTTACGGTAAATGCAAGTACGATAAATGGCGAAAAGCCTACTCTTGATTTTGGAGCTGTACGTAAAAGATATAAAACATTGGCGATGACAAAATAGACATTTTGGAGGCAGCCTACGGTCTGCCTCCTTTCAGGATTTAACGGAGGATAATTATGCCCGAAAAAGTAAAGATAATTTTGGATAAAAATGCAGATATTATTAAATTGCCGGCAATTGCTTTGCGCGGTCTTGTCGTTTTCCCAAATAATGTTATACATTTTGAGGTGGGCAGGGCTAAATCTATTGCATCTGTGGAATGGGCATTAAATAATAACAATGCTATTTTTTTAATCACACAAAAAGATATGGACGTTGAAGAGCCGAGCTGCAAGGATTTATTTACATATGGTGTTGTTGCAGAAGTAAAACAATTGCTTCGTGTTTCAGACGACCTTGTAAAAGTAGTGGTAGAGGGCAAATATCGTGCCAAATTACTAACGTTAGATACTTCGGGTAAATTTATGCTTGCATCTACTAAGCCTGCACCTGTACATAGTTCCCGTGCTATAGATGCGCCCAAAATAGAAGCTTTATTACGCAGTATTAAAGATGCTTTTGAGGATTACCTCTCTCTAAATCCGAGGATATCAAAAGATACTATATTTAATATTATAACGAGTGATGATGCTGAATATTTAAGTGAGTATATCCCTGCTAATTTATTGCTAAAATACATTGATAAACAGTCTATTTTAAATGAAAGCACTATTCCTTCACGTATGGAAAAGCTGCTTAATGTATTGAAAAAAGAAAATAAAGTTTTATCCATTGAACGGGATATTGATGATAAAGTTAACGAACAAATGGACAAAAATCAACGTGACTACTATTTACGTGAGCAGATGAAAATTATTTCAGATGAGCTTGAGGATTCTGAGGATACTCGCAGTGAAGCTGAAAGTTACAAAGAGAAAATTAAAGCTTTAAATTTACCGCAAGAAGCTTGCGAAAAGCTTACTAAAGAAGCAGAGCGCTTGTTTAAAATGCAGGGAAGTATGCAAGAAGCATCGGTTATACGTACTTATCTGGATATTTGTCTTGCGCTACCGTGGAATATCCATACACAAGATAATCTTGATATTACAAAAGCAGAAAAATTATTAGATAAAGAACATTATGGGCTTAAAAAAGTAAAAGAACGTATTATAGAATTGTTGGCTGTTAGAAAATTGGCACCTGATATAAAGGGGCAAATTATATGCTTAGTAGGCCCTCCGGGTGTAGGCAAAACTTCAATAGCGTGTTCTATAGCTAAATGTTTAGGACGTAAGTATGTGCGTATGTCACTTGGCGGTGTACGAGATGAAGCTGAAATTCGTGGACATAGACGCACTTATATTGGCGCGATGCCCGGTAAAATAATAAGTGCAATCACCACTGCCAAAAGCTCTAATCCTTTAATTCTTTTAGATGAAATAGATAAGCTTGCCAACGATTCTCGTGGTGATCCTGCCTCGGCATTATTAGAAGCTTTGGATCCTGAACAAAACAACACTTTTAAAGACCATTATCTTGATATTCCGTTTGATTTAGGAAAAGTTTTATTTATTACTACAGCAAATACGCTTGATACTATTCCAAGACCATTACTTGATAGAATGGAAGTTATAGAGCTGTCAAGCTATACAAGAATTGAAAAATTCAATATAGCAAAAAATCATTTATTGCCAAAACAATTAGACCTTACAGGGCTAAAAGGTAAAGTGAAATTTACCGATTCGGCACTATATTGTTTAATTGATAAATATGTTAGAGAGGCCGGTGTGCGTAGCTTGGAGCGTACTATTACTGAATTGTTACGCAAATGCGCAAAAAAAATTGCCGAAGGCTACGATAAGAAAATATCAATAAACAATCAAAATATCGAGGATTTACTTGGACCTGCCAGAGTAAAAGCAGGATTTGCCAATAAAACTGATGTAGTAGGAATAGCTAACGGGCTTGCTTGGACACAAGTAGGCGGTGAACTTTTGCCGATAGAAGTGCAGCTTATTAGTAATGGCAGTGGAAAATTAGAGCTTACAGGTTCACTTGGAGATGTAATGAAAGAAAGTGCAAAACTTGCTATTACATATGCTAAAGTACACGCTAAAGAGTACGGTTACGATATATCTGTATTTAAAGATACAGATATACATATCCACGCACCTGAAGGTGCTACACCAAAAGATGGGCCATCAGCAGGGGTAACTTTGGCTACAGCATTGATATCTTGCTTATCAGGCCGCAAAGTACGCAGTGATATAGCAATGACAGGTGAAATCACTTTACACGGTCAAGTGCTACCTATTGGCGGATTAAAAGAAAAAAGTATGGCGGCATATCGTGATAAAATGAAATTGGTGCTAATTCCACAAGATAATATGCCTGATTTATATGATATTGATGATTTGGTAAAGAGTTCACTGGATTTTATACCTATGAACAATTTATCAGACGTTCTCAAAATTGCTTTGTGCGAGCCGGATACTAAACCACCAAAATCCGAAAAAAAATCTGCACCAATTTTAGCCAAAGACGATAAAACAGCAGCTTTAACTATTCGACAATAGAGTAAAGGAATTTATTTATGAATGTTCAAAATGCCGAGTTTATGGCATCGTATGGTCTTTCATCTCAATTACCGCTTAGTGACAGAGCAGAAGTGATTTTTTCCGGACGTTCCAATGTTGGAAAATCATCTTTAATAAATAAACTGTGTATGCGTAAAAGCATTGCAAGAGTAAGCAGCACACCGGGTAAAACGGCTACAATAAACTATTATAATGTTGATAATGTGTATTTTGTTGATTTGCCGGGATATGGTTACGCTAAAGTGTCTCAAGACGAACGCGCAAGATGGGACGAATTAATCAATTACTATTTTGAAGGATTTCGCAGGCGAGCTGTTGTTATTCAATTGCTTGATTCAAGGCATAATCCGTCACAAGATGATTTATCTATGCTGGAGTATATCAGACATTATGAGCTTCCGTGTATTGTGGCACTTACTAAATGCGATAAACTGAAAAAAAGCCAATATGATACCACTATAGAACAATTTAGCAATATTTGCAAACAGTTTGGTTGCAAACAAATTTACCTTACAAGTGCAGAAAACAATATAAATATTGATTTATTGCGTTTGGCAATAGATGAATATATTGCGGAGGAATAAAATGCAGCAAAATATTGTAGCGATAAATACCGAAGGTCATTTATCTATAGGCAGTGTTGATTGTGTATCTTTAGCTCAGAAATATTCTACTCCGCTTTATGTAATGGACGAAGATATAATAAGAGCAAATTGCAGAGAATTGCGCACATCAATCGAACAATATTACGACAGTAAAGGCATTGTACTTTACGCGTCTAAAGCTTTTTCTTGTAAGGAAATTTACAGAATAGTACATAGTGAAGGGCTGGGCGTAGACGTAGTATCCGGCGGTGAACTATATACAGCGTTAGAAGCAGGTTTTCCGGCAGATAAAATTTATTTTCACGGAAATAATAAAACACCTCAAGAACTTGCTATGGCAATTACTGCTAAAGTAGGATATATTGTTGTAGATAATATACAAGAATTAGAAATACTTAGTGCAATGGCAGCCGCAAACAAAGTGGATATTAATATTTTGTTTAGAATAAAGCCGGGTATTGATGCACATACACATAATTATATTCGTACAGGGCAAATCGATTCTAAATTTGGATTTGCAATAGAAACAGGTGAAGCAGAGCAAGCATTTATACTCACAAAAAAGTTTAAATATATACATTTAGTCGGAATACATTGTCATATCGGTTCGCAAATATTTGACATTGAACCATTTAGTGATGCAGCTAAGGTAATGTTAAATTTTGCAAATGAAATGCGTAGTAAAACAGGTATTACAATAAAGCAGCTTAATCTGGGCGGTGGGTTTGGAATACGATATGTTTCTGATGATGATCCAAAAGCTCTTAATACATATATGAAAACTGTATCTGAGACTGTATTTAATACTTGTAAAAATCTTGACTTTCCGGTGCCATTTATATGTATAGAACCGGGGAGAAGTATTGTAGGTGATGCAGGTATCACCTTATACACAGTAGGTAACGTTAAAACTATTCCGGGATATCGCACATTTGTTTCGGTAGATGGTGGAATGACAGATAATCCGCGATATGCCCTTTACAATTCACAATATGAAATGATATTAGCAAACAAATCTGACAAGCCAAAGGACTTTACAGCTACAATCGCAGGCAAATGTTGTGAAAGCGGAGATTTATTAGCAGAAAATATAAAAATACAATCTCCGACAGCAGGTGATATTTTAGCTGTAATGTCAACAGGGGCTTATAATTATTCAATGGCTTCAAATTATAACCGCATACCACGTTTGCCTGTAGTGATGATAAAAGATGGGAAGGACAGACTGGTAGTGAAACGTGAAAGCTACGAAGATTTAGTCCGAAACGATATATAAATGGCTTATAATGAATTTGCTTATTTTTATGATGAGTTTAATGATGATGCTAATTATCAAAGTTTATTTTCTTACATTAAGCGAAATTTTGAAAAATACGGAGTATTTGATGGTATAGTAGCCGATCTCGGATGCGGAACAGGCGATTTAACTTTGCTTCTTGCTGAGGCAGGATACGATATGATAGGTGTTGATTTATCACAAGAAATGCTGAGTGTTTTGCGAGATAAAGCAGAACAAGTAGGTAAAAACGACATTTTACTTTTACAGCAAAATCTTTTGAAGCTTGATTTATATGGTACAATAAAAGCTGCCGTTTCTACTTTCGACACTTTTAATCATATCGGAAATTATGATATGTTTTCTAAAGCATTAATGAGAGCATCACTTTTTATAGAACCTAACGGGGTATTTATTTTTGATTTAAATACTATATATAAGCAGCAACAAGTTTTAGCAGATAATACATTTATTTTAGAAGCCGATGATGCTCGTTGCAAATGGGAAAATCATTATGATGAAATAGAAGCTAGAACACTGATAAAAATTAATATAACATATAAAGAAGAAAAAACGTCTTTTAATGAAAATTTTTATGAATATGCTTTCACGCAATCACAGATAAATGATGCTTGTGAAGCAGCGGGGCTTTATATTACCGAAATATGCGATGGAGAAACATTTACTCAGCTACGTGAAGATAGCCAGAGATATTTAATAACTGCAATTAAAAAGGAGATTTTTAATGCCTAAGCTTGTACGCGCAATATCGGAAAATGGCGGTATTATTATGTATGCGCTGGATTCTACAGAAATAGTACGCGATATGGAGCGTATTCATAAAACCAGTGCTGTAGCTTCTGCATCTTTAGGCCGTTTACTTACGGCTGCATTGCTAATGGGAACGACATTGAAACGTGATAGAGATTCTATGACCGTGAGAATTAAAGGCGACGGTCCGCTAGGAATGGTTATTGCGGTAGCTGATGGAAAAGGTAATGTAAAAGGATATGTACAAAACGCTAATGTTTATATTCCTGCGCGCGTAGACGGCAAATTGGACGTAGGCGGTGCTGTAGGCCACAACGGCACATTAAGTGTAGTGAAAGACATTGGACTTAAAGAGCCGTATGTAGGGCAGACAGAGCTTGTAACAGGGGAGATAGCAGAAGATATTACAGCGTATTATGCCGCTAGTGAACAAACGCCGACCGTTTGCGCACTGGGGGTGCTAGTAAACACTGATTTAACCATAATTGCAGCAGGTGGATATCTTGTACAGCTTTTACCCGGAGCTACAGATATGGAGATAGATGTATTAGAGCGTAATGTTGCAAAAGCAACACAAGTAACAGAGCTTATACGTAAAGGCTGCACACCAAAAGATATAATTGATATTGTTTTAGATGGCTTTAATCCTAATGTTTTAGATGAAACTGAAGTGCAATATGCTTGTGATTGCAGTAAAGAACGAGTAGAGCGAGCTTTATTATCACTAGGAAAAGAAGAATTAACTCAAATGCAGGCAGACGATAACAATGCAAATGTAAAATGTGACTTTTGTAATAAATCATATAATATCGAATTGTCTAAGCTTTTACGTGAACTTTATGAAAATGAATAAAATACAAAAATGAAATGCAAAAAAAGGCTTGACAAAACTCAACAAATAGGGTAAAATAAATTTCGTCGCTTGGCAAACATCATCTTAGCAAAAGTTTAAGATTGTTTACTTCGTGTTACGAAATGTGCGGATTTAGCTCATCTGGTAGAGCGCCACCTTGCCAAGGTGGAGGTAGCGAGTTCGAGTCTCGTAATCCGCTCCATTACACTTTAAGTAAGATATCAGCATCTAACTAATAAAGTGTAAGCATATTTTTTGGCTTTAA
>JAVWEG010000034.1:0-23080 GCA_036641735.1 Oscillospiraceae bacterium | reverse complement strand
AATTTAAGGATAGCACAAGTTTTAGCAAATATCTATGTGAATAAGCTCTAAAAATTATTTTGCATAGCCAAAACGACCGACAACTGAAAGGAGTACATAAAAAAATGAAAAAAGTCGAATTAAAGCCTTGCCCATTTTGTGGATACCCTGCTGAGGTTCACGTCGAAAGACACGGTGGCAAACAATACGACTACGCATATGTAGAGTGTAGCAACTGCAACGCAAAAATACAATATGAAATAGACGTTGAGTATTCCGCATTTGACAGAGCGGTTGAAGAGTGGAACGCAAGGAGTGACATAAAAAATGGATAGATAAATATTTTTTCGTGGGTTTTACGAAAAGTATAGATGAAAAAATACAACAAAAAAAGAAAGGGCGTTAATTATGGAAAAGAGAGAACTAGTAAAAGATTTTAAATTTGAGGCAGGGCAAATCCACCGACTTTTGAAAGGGTGGGCATATAAAGTAGTATTTGTTACAAGCGCAGGCGTGGTGCTGCTGAGGGAGGACGGATATCGGCTGACCGCAGTAAATCCACAGGTTTACGAGGGTGCTGCGGGTGAGCGATATATCGAATGGGAGTACAGCATTCAAGGGCATTTCACCAATGAATTATGGTGCGCAAAATAAAGGACAGGCTTTAGCTTATTATACGTTTTAGAGATACAAAAGTAAACAAAAACAGGAGGCGAGCGAATGAGCCGCGAAAGCAAAAAATTTACAGCATTCGGAAAATATATATCGAAATCGCTAATTGACAGAAATATGAGTAAAACGCAACTCGCCGCCTCGGTGGGAACCACGCCGCAGTATTTAAACAAAATGCTGCACGGCGTGCGCCCCGGAGCAAAATATTTATCAGCGATAACAAAGGTGCTACAGCTTGATCCGGTAAAAGTGGAAAAGCTGACGGCGGCATAAAGAAAGACTGGAGGTGAGGAAAATTGCCGGAGGAATATGTAACGCTTGAAGAGGCGGCAGGGTTTGAGGGTACGGATTATGAAACTCAAAAAAAGCGTTTGCAACGTAACCCACAAATATTTAAAACGCAAACTCAGCCGCGCGAGTGTGGCGGTAAAGATATGGTGCTGGTGGCGGTGAGCAGCTTATCCGCAAAGGGGCGCAGAGCATATAAGGCAAGCCGCCGCATTTGCGGAGGCGATATAATAATAGATGAAAACGCCGCCGACGAACCGTGGTATTTAGATGTGGATTTAAACAGCTATATTGAAAGCAACAAGCAAAAATACTATGAAAGCATTGAGCTTGTGAATATGGTACAGCGGTTTATCGCCTACCCTGCAGCGCAAAAGACAGATTATGCACAGCAGTTTGCAATGGAGCTTGGAGTAAGCCAACGCACGCTTTACAGATATACTGAAAATGTGATACAGGCAAGCGCGTGGGCACTTAAGCTTGAAAAAGAGGACGGTATGAGCCGCGAATATTTCAGAGCATTAAGCCTATGCAGAAAGCCGAAGGACAGCGGCAGTTTTCCGAGTCTAACGGACGAGCAGAGAGCCGTGATTGAAAATATATGGTTTGACAAAGATTTTTCTGCAAACAGAGGAACTATGGAGGCTTTATACAGTAAATTTGAAGAGCTTGCTGTAAAAAGGCAATGGAGCGATTACCCTTCGGCAAAGACAGTTTCAAGGTACATAAAGGCGGCAATGGAAACAAAGGGTGCTGTAAGCGCGAGATACCTCGCCGCCAAGGGAACTATTGAATGGAAAAACAAGCAGATGCTGAAAGGCAAGCGCGACACGACCGCGCTTAAGGTAATGGAATACGTAATGGCAGATGCGCACACGCTTGATTTTTGGGTGCAATATACGATGCCAAATGGAAAGATAAAGGCTGTGCGGCCTGTGCTGGTGGCGTGGATAGATGTGAGGAGCCGCTGCATTATGGGCGATGTATTTTGTGTAAATTCCAATGCACAGGTGGTAAAGGAAAGCGTTGTGAAGATGGCATATTCGCGATGCGGCGGCATACCAAGCTTTATGCATATGGATAATGGCAAGGACTTTACGGCAAATGAGATGCTTGGGCAAAACAGAAAAATACGCGGAATGAAGGACATTGAAATGGACAGTGAAACGCGAGGATTTTTGATATCCATAGGTGTAAATGAATGGACACGAGCATTGCCGTTTCAGCCGTGGGATAAAGGGCAGATTGAACGCTCCTTCAGCACGTTTTGCACACAGTTTTCAAAGCAATTCAAAAGCTACACAGGCACGCTTACAGGCAGCAAAACAGAGGGAAAAATAAAAAAAGATATTCCAAAGATGCTTGAGCGCGGAGAGCTTTTGACAATGGACGAAGCTTTTGAAAAATGGACAGATTACAAAGAGAACGTGTATCACAAGCACGTACACAGAGGGCTTAAAGATGCAGGTGAAAAATGGGTAACACCGATAGATTTATTCGAAAATGCCGCACGCTACGAAAAAGCTGTACCGCCAAGAGAATATGCGGCAATGCTACTGATGAAGGCTGACAGAGCGCTTGTAAAAAACCAAGGCATAACAAAATTCGGTACTTTATATACAGATTTTGAACTTTGCCACTATATTGGAAAGGCTGTGGGCATAAAGTGGGATATAGACGATATAACAAAGCTTTATGTATATGACGAAAGCGGTAAAAAAATATGTGAGGCGGTATCTGCAGAGCTATTACAATTTGCGCCGCATTGCAGCCAAGAAATGATTGAAGAACACAAGCGGAAACAAAACAAGCAGCTGGCACAAACAAGACAACTTTTGAAAGAAATGGAAACACCATATGAAGTGAGAGTAGCCGAAGGGCGTGCGCCGGACGTAGTTGGCAAGCTAGACTTAATGATAGGGCACGCGCCAAAATCCAAGACAATAAGCTTGCCGCAGGATAAAGAATTTCGCGCAGAAATGGCAACTACAAATAAGAAAAAGGCTAAAGCAAGCGGCGAATTTTTTGATGAAAAAGCAGATAGTGCGCTTTCGCGTATAAAAGCAATAAATGCATAAAATTTAGGAGGTACAAAGATGGAAGTTTCAGCAGCAATGGAAATGCAGGACGTAGGCATTTTTAACGAGATAAAGGCTTATATGGCGAACAACAGAATGAGCATTGCTTCGCTCGCAAAAGAAATCGGATATTCTCGCACGGCGATAAGCCAGTATCTCAGCGGAAAATATGACAGCGATGCAACAGAAATTGAAGTGCGGCTATCTACGTTTCTTGACGAAAAAAGCGGTGTGAACAATAAATTCAAAGTTTTAAATACACCGGCTGTCACGAAAATGCCGACGTTTTTTGAAAGCAATGATGCAAAAGCGATTATTGGTGTGTGCCAAAGCGCTCAAGAATATATAGGGCTTGGGATTGTAGTTGGACGTACTGGATATGGAAAAACGTACTCGCTTAAATATTATGCCAAGCTACCAAAGGTGGCATATATAGAATGTGACGATACAATGGGCTGCCGAGACCTTGTGAAAGCTATAGAGCGTGCGCTTGGAATACCTACAGGGTATGGCTCAATATGGGAACGTGTTGGGTGCATACGGGATTTTTGCAATACGAATAAAGGGTATTTGATTATTGTAGATGAGGCAGACAAGCTTGTATCTAAATACACACAAAAGAAAATGGAAATATTAAGGGCAATTTATGACCAAAGCGATGTGGGTATAGTGATAGCCGGTGAACCAAAGCTAGAGGTACAACTGAAAAGCTACATAGAACGTATGGCAAACAGAATTGATTTTTACGCATCGCTGGGCGGCCTATGCGGTAAAGAGGTGGAGGAATTTTTACAAAGCCTTGATATTGAAGACGGTGCGCTGGAAGAACTGAAATCTCGCGCATATGGCTCGCGCTCCGGCTGCTTTAGGCTTTTGGACAGAACATTATCCAATGTTTTTAGAGTAATAAAAGATGAAGGGCAGACCATAACTTCAAAAACGATAGAAAAGGCATCGGGAATAATGATGCTTTAAAGACAACATTATTGACAAAAGGAGTAGTTGAAATGCAAAGAAGTAACGCTTATAACATAGAAATTGAGGAGCTTTTAAATGTAAGCCTAAGCTGCCTTGAGCAGGGGCTTGATAGCAAGGAAACTGTAAAAGAAGATATTTTGAACTGTATTAAAAGCAAATATTTCGCCTGTGGAGAAATAAAGGAGCTTGAAGATATACCGACCAATGTGTTGGAATTTTTAAACAGGCGGCTCGGCATTGAGTTTAATCTTAGCAATGGAAAATTAATAGATGCTAATATAAATAAGGAGGCATTGGTTTATGGCTAGAAAAAGAATAGTAAATGCGCCGCTATTAAAATCTTGGGATGATGTAAATAATGCCTTGCGTGAAATAGCGGTGGAGCAAATATCCATTCAAGATATTGAGGGCGATATGAATAAACAAATTATTGGCATAAAGAAAATTGCAGATGAAACTTGCAAGCCGCATATAAGCAGGATTTCTCAGCTTGAGCATGAAATTAAAGCATATACCGAAGAACACAGAGAAGAACTTGGGAAAACGAAAACAAGGCTTTTCACTTTTGGGAACGTGGGATATCGGCTGGCAACATCTGTTGTGGTATCAAGCAAAGCAGACGTACTTGAGGGTATTATACGAAAGCTTAAGGCACGAGCAATGAATGATTGTATAATTACAAAAGAAACCGTTGATAAAGTTGCTTTAAAAAAATACGGTAGAGACACCGTAAATGCCATAGGTGTAAAATGGAAACAGGAAGATGCATTCGGATATGATGTATTTTTAGATAAGGTCGAAAAGTTGCGAAATACAGATAATTAGAAAGGCGGTTTAAAATGGACGGAACTAAAAATGGTAGTTATGGAAATTTTTCAATTCGGACTATATGGGGCATAGCAAAATCGCCGGAGCTTTTGATAGATGAAGAAAATTTATATGCATTAATATTAAGAGAAACAGGCAAAGCACATATGAAAGAGCTTAACCAAGGCGAGATAAATAATATGTGCCGATTGCTTTATAATATGAAAGACAGTGCCAAAGGCGAGAAAATCGCTGCTCAAGCTCGCACTGATGAGGGTGGAAATTCAAAGACAATTAAGCTAAGGCACAAAATTTATGCGCTGACGGGGGCGCTTGGCTGGAACAACGATAATCACCGAATAGATGCTTTTGTAAAAAAGGAAACCGGAATAGAAAGCATTAAATGGCTTTCAATCGTGCAATGTAATAATGTAATAGAGGCTTTAAAAAATATGGTAGAGCAAAAGGCAAAATCCGAGAAAAAGAGCCAGTGCAGCGGATAGGAGGTAACGCTAATGAATGAATTGCTGAATATGCTGGAGCTTGATGATTTAAAAGGTGCTGCGCGCGAGCTTGCTGATGTGATTGGACTGGAAAGCTTTAAAAAGCTAGTAACCGTGTACAGCGGCTCTGACGGAATATACATACCAAAGGTAAATTCGATTGTTGAGCCAATAAGAAATTCGCTTATCCGCAGAGAATTTAATGGGTATAACGCATATGACTTGGCACGAAAATGGGATTTGACTGAAAGGCATATTCGAGAAATAGCAAAAGAAGAGATAAAGGAAATAAAATTAAAGCCTGTGGATGGACAAATCTCTTGGATATAAAAAAAGGAAATGCTTCCTCTAAAGGATATCTAATATATAAGGTATAATTTTCTTAAAGCAAGAAGATTATATCTTATTTTTTTACACACAAAAGGAGCAGTAGAATGGACGTAGCGAGCATTGCCACATTTGCATTTCAAACGGTAATAACTGTTTTAATTGGCGCGGTTGGCTGGGGAATTAAAAATGCAATGAAAGACCTTAAGGACAAAACAATTAAAAACGCAGATGAAATCAATAAAGTACAAACCGAGCTTAATGATTTAAAAAGTGATTTACCGCTTGTTTACGTTCTTAGAGAGGACTTTATCAGAGTATTGAACAACGTTGATACTAATTTTGATAAAGTAAACGGAAAAATCGATAAAGTAAATGAAAAGCTTGATAAACTGCTTTTCACAAATAAAAACGAAAAGGAGCAATAAAATGGGAATTTTAGATGAAGTGGCAGAGCAGGAGGTAAATAAAAACAAAGCTATCCGTGGATATATTGTGAGAGCATTGGTAAAAGGAAACCAAAATGCACTTCTTGTGCGGCAAATAACAAATGCTTTGTGTGCAGACGGAATGATAGTATCACCCGACATATCAAAGCATTTAGATTATCTAGTGGAGGCAGGATATATTTTATTTACAGACCGCAGCGCAAATGCCTATTCTGCATACAGAAAAGATGCGGTGATTAAACTAACGCGCAAAGGTATAGACCTTGTAGAAAACACGATTGAAGATCTTGGAGTGGATGTGTAATGGGCAGCCATTGCCGTATCGACGGCAGCATAGACCATTTGCCGGACGAAGTGCGTGAGGCTGTGGATAAGCGGTTACAGGATAAAAGGATATCGTTTACAAGCACGGTTGAATGGCTTAACGATAGTGGATTTCAAATAAGCTACAGTGCTTTTATAAGGTATGTTAAACGTACAAATAAAGCGGCACAACGGTTGGCAGACACAATGGTAAGAGCGCAAGCACTTACCGAAGTAGCAAAAAATATGCCCGATGTAGATTTTACAAAGGCATCTGCACAAATTTTACTAGATGGACTTGTGGAGCGCATAACAAGTTCGCCTGAAGAATTTGCAGAAATATCAATAGAGAAAGCCGGACGAATGGTTACTGCTTTACAGAAAAATTATATAGAAGAAAAGAAAATTGATGCTGCATATAAAAGCAAGGCGGCGCTCGTGCTGGAGCAAATGTCTGCGGATTTCAAAGATGTGTTTTCTGAAGATAAAGAGCTGGCTGCACAATTTTCTAAAATAGTAGATAAGATAAAGCTTAAGGCTGAAAAAATTCAAGCCGAAAGAGGCATATGATGGAATATTATGTTTTGTTTGTTTCTCCCGGGCGAGAGATTGATGTAAGAAATACTTTGTTCAGCCTTAATATTGAGGCATTGGTACCACGAGAAAACAGATTAATACGCCAGCGTGGGCTGTGGATAAATAAAGAATATACGCTGTTCCCCTGCTATGTTTTTATAGGGCTTGAGCAAATGAGCGACAGCATCTACTATAAAATAAAATCCATTCCACATGTCAAACGTTTTTTGGGGATATCCGCGCCGGAAGCAATAAGCAACGAAGAGGCTAAACGGATAGGCTTACTTGCACCCACAAACGAAGCGTTACCTCCAAGCGTAATTGAATTTGACAAATATGGAACTCCTCATATTATAAGCGGAGTATTACAAAAAATTAAGCCTATAAGCTACGACAAACATCGCCGCCGCGCACTTGTTGATTTAAGCTTTGGCAAAATTAAGCATAAAGCGGAATTTTCATTTACATTAGCAAAAAAAGTTAAACGTAAAAAAGATTGATACGTCTCTTTTTGAATATTTAACAGAAACATTCAAATAAATCTGCACCTTAAAGGCGCGGAATGGCGTAGCGTATATTTTGGTTTATTGAAAATTGAGGGCACATCGCGTTAGTTCGCGTTTGAATAGCGTTAGTTTTGATTTTTAATGCAAGGACGGCAAATTTTACGTTTGAAATTAAAGCGCATTTAAACCGCAAAATTGCGGCAACAGCGCCGCTTGTACAATTCTATAGAAAGGAGCTTTTAACTATGGCAATAAGTGAAACTGCAGACATAATGCAAAACATCGCTAACTCCGGGCAAAAAGAGCAAGAATTTAATATTGTTAAAGATTTAAAAGCTCTGGACCGGATAAAATTCAGAGAATTTAAGCCTGCAATTAAGCAGATTATTAAAAAATATGAATCCGATGAAAACACTTTGGTGCATGCAGCCTTGATGAAAAGATGTGCAGCCGGAGATATGGCTGCAATAAAAATGTATCACGAGCTGCAAAGCTCCGGAATTGGCAGCGAAAGCGAGGTGCGTATAATTGACGACATCTAATTTGAAAAGCCTTATATCCCCTGCTTTTTACGATGTACACCGTGCAATAAAGGCAGGTAAAATAAATGAGTTAGTCGCTAAAGGTGGGCGAGGCAGCACTAAAAGCTCGTATATTTCTGTAGAAATTATACTTGAGCTTTTAAAGCATCCGGATTGTCACGCTATTGTATTTCGAAAATTCGGTAACACTTTACGAAATTCCGTATACAATCAAATAAGCTGGGCTATAGGAGAGCTTGGATTGCACGATAAATTCAAGTGTACAGTATCTCCGATGGAGTGTACATATAAGCCAACAGGACAGAAAATACTTTTTTTCGGGCTTGATGATCCTGACAAGGTAAAATCTATAAAGCTGCCATTTGGGTACATTGGTGTGCTATGGATGGAAGAGCTAGACCAATTTGCAAATGCTGAAGAAGTAAGAAATGTAGAGCAATCCGTGTTTCGCGGAGGCTCTTTTTCTTTGGCATTTAAAAGCTTTAACCCACCTGCGATGGCTAGAAATTGGGCAAACAGATATGCCCTTGAGGATAAAGCAGGTAAGCTTATTCACCACAGCACATATTTAACTACACCTACAAAGTGGCTTGGCGAGCGGTTTATAAGTGATGCGGAGCATCTTAAATCCACAAAAGGAACTGCCTACAGGCACGAATACTTAGGCGAGGCAGTGGGCAACGGTACGCAGGTATTTGATAATTTAAAGCTAATGCCTATATCAGAAAGCACAATAAAAAACTTCGACCATATTGTGTCAGGTGTAGACTGGGGCTGGTATCCTGATCCGTGGGCATTTAATAGGACGCATTATGATGCCGCGCGGCGCACTCTGTATATTTTTGATGAGCTTACAAGGCATAAAACGAATAATCAAGAAACAGCCGCGCTTGTAAAGCAAAATATTGAGCCTGAAGAAATGGTTATTGCCGATAGTGCAGAGCCGAAAAGCTGCGCAGATTACCGCGATATGGACATACGCTGCCGTGAAGCCGAAAAAGGGCAAGGAAGTGTTAACCAAAGTATTAAGTGGCTGCAGGGGCTTTCGGCTATCGTGATAGATCCAAGAGCCTGTCCTGATACAGCTGAAGAATTTAGCGAATACGAGTATGAAGTGGCAAAAGACGGCGAAGTGCTGCAGGGATATCCCGATATAAATAATCACCACATCGATGCAGTGCGCTATGCTACCAATAAAATTTGGAAACGAAAAGGGACGTAAAAATGAAATTTCTGCAAGGAGTAAAACAAATGCTACAAAACATATTCGGTAAAAATGTCATATCACAATTAAACGAAATTAAATGCATCACTACTGCTCCTATGCAGGCAGCTATTCAAACGTGGATAAATCTATATTTTATGAGAGAAGCTACGGACAAGCTAGATCCGTGCCAGCGGCTGCCATACGCGATTGTAAGCAAATTATCAAAAACCGTATTTTCAGAATATGAGGCTGATTTTGCTACAAATAAGAAAACAGAGAAAATCGAATGGCAACGCAAAAATTTAAAGGCACTTAATTCTATAAAAAAACAAGCTATGCAATGGGCGCTTGTTGGAGGCGAGTGCCTTATAAAGCCTATAGTAAATGGCGGTGCGCTTGAATTTGGCATAGTTCGGCGCGACCAATACACAGTTTTAGCAAATGATGCAGCAGGAAATATCACAAAGGTATGTATGGCTGAAAGCTGTAGTGAAAAGGCAAAATATTTTACACTTATAGAAACGCGCACTTTAAACACAAATGGATTATTAACCGTTGAAAATGCCCTATATTGCAGTACGTCACAAAGCACAATTGGTACTAAAGTATCACTTTCTGCTTTAGGCAGATACGCAAATTTACCTCAAAGTTATACATACAAAAATCCACTTGGAGGGCTTGGGGTAATATGTATGCGCCTGCCGATAGTGAATTGTATTGATGGCAGCCATGACGGAGTTTCGATTTTTGAGCCGGCAGTAGGGCTTATTTATAATGCATATCGGAACGAAAAACTATTAAATAATGAATTTGAAAAAGGACAAAGCCGCATTATTGCAAGCTCCGATGTAATTGCCACTGATGAAAGAGGCGAAAAAAGCATACCCGACGGCTTAATTGCAGCTATAGATGACAATGCCGACAAGGTCGGCGTAACTGTGTATTCCCCTGTTTTAAGAAACGAAAGCTATGAGCAGCGAAAACAAAGCTATTTGCGCTCTTGCGAAAGCTTAATCGGCTTAAAACGCGGCATTTTATCAGATGTGGAAGCAGCTGAGCGCACCGCTACAGAAATCACCTCAAGTGCAGGTGATTATTCACTTTCAATACAAGACCTTCAAAATATTTGGTACGACACACTCAAAAGCGCATTGTCGCTTTGTAACGAGCTTGGAAAAGCATATAGGATATGCGATGAAAGTGCATTTGATATTGAGCTTTTAACTTGTAAGTGGGGCAACGGTGTACTCTATGATGCGCGACTTGATTGGCAAGATATGCTGCAAATGGTCGGGGCAGGCATACTAAAGCCGGAGCTTGCGCTTGCGTGGAAATACGATTTGCCTTGTGAAACCAACGAAAATTTAGCTGATATTCGCAAAAAGTATATGCCGGAGCTTGAGGTGCTTCTATGACACAGGAAGAAATAAGCTATTTGAGTGACCTTGCTTCCGAGATATTGCAGCCAACAAAGAATTTTTTACTAAAGGAAATTTGCCGCCGAGTAGTAAAAGCAGGTAAAATGACAAGCACGGCAGAATACCAAGCCTACCGAGCAAAGGCTTTGGCCATAGAATGGAGGGATATTCAAAAAGAATTAAAGCGGCAAGGTGCTGTTTCAGATAGCATTATAGACAATATTTTTGACAAATTATCGCAAGATGCCATTGGAATAGAGGATAATGACAGCCTTTTAAAAATGCTCAAAGCTTATAAAAATACGGTGAAAAGCGATTTTAAAAGCATCAGTAAAGAAATGGGCATAGTTGCTCCCGATGGAAAGCAGTATCCGGTTTTTGATACCGTAGGCAAAACTATGGATTATGCGTTCAAGCAAGTTTTCACAGGCACGCAAGATTATACATCTGCGCTGCGCACTGCCACGCGCGAGCTTATAAACAAAGGCATTCGCACAATGCCACGGCAAAATGCAAAATCGGTAACCATAGAATATGCCGCAAGGCAGCGGCTGATGAACAGCCTCGGGCTTATGAACGAGGCAATTGTAGAAAGCAATTACAACGAGCTTGGCTGCGACGGCTGGGAAATATCTGCTCACGGCGGCAGCGCACCAGACCACGAGCCAATACAAGGGCATCAATATTCAAATGCAACTTATAAGGCGCTGAATGCAAATTTACAAAGGCGCATCGGTACATTATCCTGTAAGCACACCGCCTCGCCTATTATTTTAGGTGTGAATAGCCCTCAATACACACAAGCGGAGCTTACGGCATTTCAAACCGAAAACGCAAAAGGCATTACATATCAAGGGCGGCATTACACTTTGTACGAGGCTACGCAGCTGCAGCGCAACTGTGAGGCATCAATTCGCAGACAAAAATATCATTGCTTAGCAGATACGGAGCTGGGCGATAAAGAAAAGCTGCTCACAGACCAAATAAAGCTTAATATTACGCGCGAACAGTATTTACGATTTAGCAGAGCTTCAGGGCTGCCAACGCAAAACGAACGTGCGCAAGTGGCAGGCTTTGGGCGCAGTGAGGCAGGTAAAGCCAGTGCGGCATATCGGAAAAATATAGCCGAGAACAAATCATACAGTGACCGTGAATTTTTGATTAAGCCGGTTACCGAGGAAAGTATCGAAGCTGTGCCAAAGATAAGCGGCAGTGCTTTTACACCGGAGCAAACAAACAATCTACAAAACGCGCACAAATTAATTTTATGGACAACAATAGACAAAGAGCCAGGTACAGAAGCTGGAACCTTTTTAGACAAAAATATGTTGCCAATATGCAAACCTGTCATAGGCACGGTTGGCAATGTAAATTTGCCACATTCCCCATCAAATGCTAATGCAATAATACACAATCATCCATCTGGAGAAACCTTTTCGCTTAAAGATATTTCAAGCTTTACAACAGATGAAAATATAGATATACTTACAGCAGTAGGTAATAACGGAAATGTATATATGCTTGAAAAAACAGATGAGTATGATTTTTCTAAAATATATCATATGTTAAAAAATACATACATAGCCCCACCACTAACAGAACAAAATTTGGCTAAATATTTTGATGAAATGGAGGCTTTTTTAAATGAGTTGTCAAAAGCAGGAATCATATACAGAAATGTTGGAAAGAAGTAAAACAGCAGAACCTTATCCGGAAGGTGAGTTCGATGGTGAGGAAGATTTCGCAAGAATTCTCGCCACACTAGAAGCCTACGCAAAAAAACTAGAAAGCGAAGGGCGTACACGCTAACAAGGCATAAAAATCAGCACAAACATAAAACAGCATAACAATAACCTTCCATTTGGAGGGTTATTTTTTATGGAATAAATTAAATGGAGGAAAATATGTTAGAAAAACTAAAAGTACTTTTAGGAGATGCCTTTACCGAGGAGCTGGGCGCAAAGCTTGACGTTGCCATTGCCGAAAGCTATTTACCAAAAACTGATTTTGATGCGGTCACTACTCAAAACGGTGAGCTTAAAGCGCAGCTTGGCGAGGCGAGCAATGCTATTGCAGACTTCAAAGCAATGGATATCGACAGCATAAAAAAAGCCGCAGACGATTGGAAGCTCAAAGCCGAGCAAGCGGAAAAGGACGCGGCTGCCAAAATATCCGATATGCAATTTCAAACAGCGCTTACAGGCGCAATCGGCACAGCCAAAGGCAAAAATGCAAAAGCAATTATGGCACTGCTTGATGTAGATGCGCTCAAAGAAAGCAAAAATCAAGCAGAGGATATTAAATCGGCAATCGAAAGCATTGCAAAAGAAAACGAATATATGTTTGATAGCGGCGAGCTGCCGCCGCCTTTAGCTGCAGGCACAGGCACTGCAAGCTTTTATGGAAACGATGAAATGAGCGCTGTACGTACAGCTGCAGGGCTTACAAAAGAAGGAGTTTAAAATATGGCAAATAATATAACATTAGCACAGCAATTTGTACCTGTGCTAGACGAAATTTACACTAGCGCATCGCTTACCGCAAAGCTGGACGGCTCTGCTGAGCTTGCAAGGCAAGGCGCAAATGCAAACGAGCTTATTATACCAAAGCTAACAATGCAGGGGCTTGGCGATTACGACCGAAACGAGGGATATACAAAAGGCGATATTACTCTTATGAATGAAACTGTAAAATGTAATTTTGACCGCAGCCGAAGCTTTTCAGTGGACAGCCTTGAAAATCAAGAAACAGCAAATATTGCATTTGGCCGCCTTGCAGGCGAATTTATCAGAACAAAGGTTGTTCCCGAATTAGATGCTTTCAGATTTGCGAGCTATTCGGGAAAATCCGGTATTTCAAAGATAGCGGCAGGCGCTGCGCTCGCGGATGGTGCGGCAGTGGTAGCAGCTTTACGTGCAGCCACTAATAAAATGGACGAGGACGAAGTTCCTTTTGAAGATAGGCATTTATTTATAACACCTACATTACACGGTATGGTGCTAGACCTTGACACGAATAAATCTAAAGAAATACTAACACGATTTGCAAGTGTAACGCTTGTGCCTCAAACACGCTTTTACACAGCGATATCTCAGAAAACAGGTAAAACAGGCGAGGAAACAGGCGGCTATATAAAAGCAACGGCGGCAAAAAACATAAACTTTATGATTATACATAAGGCGGCAGTTATCCAGTTCGAAAAGCATATTGCGCCGAAATTAATATCGGCAAGCGATAACCAAGATGCTGATGCATACAAATTCGGATATCGCAATGTTGGTATTGCCGATGCCTATGAAAACAAGCTTGCAGGTATATATCTGCATTATGGAGTATAAGGAGGATAATATAATGGCTAAAACAATAGGGCTTATTTTTGAAGAGGCGCTTGATGTATCAAGCGCCAACGCGCAAATACAGGCAAAACCAATAGATAAAATGTCGCTTTTAGAGCTTAAATCAATGGCTGAAGCATTGGATATTGATACCATCGGCGCAAAAACAAAAGATGATTTCATATCTAAAATAACAGATGCTCAAAAAGCAACAAATGAAGCCGCAAATAACGAATAATAATAGAAAGTTGGCTGCAATTATGGTGGATTATGCATTTTACGCGCAAAATTATTTTGGAAATTCTATAGCTGCAGCCGATTTCCCTCGGCTTTCTGCGCGAGCGGAAGCGCAGCTTGCGCACTATAAGAAAATGTATACTGTATCCGGTGATATAAATGCCGAAAATATGGCTAAATGCGCTATGGCTGATGCGCTGTATTATTTTGAAACCGCCGCGAATGGCGGCATAACGACAAGCGCATCGGTCGGCGGTGTTTCTACAAGTAGATCTGCAGCAGCCTTGCCGGATACAAGCGCAAAAAGCATTGCGGCTGAGCTGTATCGCACAGCCGCAATCTATCTTGATATTTATAGGGGGTGCTAATAATGCTTAGTGTTCAGCGCAGCCTGTGCCCTCTTGATTATTCCAATTGTAATCAGACGGTTACGATTTATCATCAAAACAGCACTACAAAACTCATTAGCTGTATAATAATTGAACGTGTGTATCTTGACTTTAAAAAAAACAGAAGTATGAACAAGTATGGAAACGCAGAGGAAAATACATTTTTATTGATTATACCCGAAAGCTCGTGTAAATTTGTGGCACCTTGCGAATACGTGGAAACTGTAGGCACATACACTTTAACTGCAAATGATAAGGTGCTGCTAGGCGCAGGAAGTAAAATAACAACAGCCGAGTGGGCTTCATTCATCCCTTCTAAAATAGATAATCTTGTTGCTGTGCGTAATATAGACCATAAATATTGGAACGGCACACGCTGCCATTTGGAGGCAGGCGGATGAGTAAAAAGAGCGAGCTTTTTAGATTGCCAAATGGCACAATTGCAAGGCTTGAAATGAATAATATTAGTACAATCTTAAAAGATAAAGGGCTTACAAACAATGGCAGCGTGCAAACATTTCATACAAATAACGTACTGCGCCGTATTCAGCGATATATGCCGCTGCGAAGCGGAATGACAATAAAGATTACTATTGCGCAAACGGATATAAACAAGCCTCAAATAGTTACCAACACGCCATATGCGCAGTATTTATATCACGGTATAAGCAAAAGCGGAAAAGCTCTTAATTACACAAAAACCAACAATCCAAAGGCCGGTGCCTATTGGGATAGAAGTTTAAAGGCAAATGAGGGCGCTGCATTAACAGCTGATTTGCAAGCTTTTATAAAGCGAAGGGAATAAACTATGACGGATTTAGAAAAAATACGTAAATGGCTTGCTACATATCCAAAATTTGATATTCTCGGAAAGCTGCAAGTCGATTACATAGATAAAGTAGCTGCTATAAGCAGCCTCGCACCGAGTGGGCTTGAGGAAATCGAAAAAAAAGAAGATATTTTAGGAAATTCAACCATAACAAATCAATATAATTTTGCGCTCTATGCCGTTTTTGAAAAGCCACCGGACGATGATATCAGAGCTGCATATAATGCCGATTGGGTAATGGAGTTTCAAAAATGGGTGCAAGAGCAAGGTGTTAAAAATCTTGTGCCGCTTTTTGGAAATACCGAGGAAAAGGAAACGGCAAAAGCGCAAAACGGTATGTTGTTTGAGCAAGAAGATGAAGGCTTGGCTGTATATATAGTACAGCTTTCAATTACTTATAAAACATTTTACGGAGGAGAATAATGGCAAAAATAGCAAGAAAATTTATGGCACATTATATTAACACAACAAATGGAGGCGGTGCCGCTGCATATGTACGCTTAGGGAAAGACCTTGAAGAGTACACAACAGAGCTTTCAGCAGAAATTGAAAAGCATAAAAACATTCTGGGCGAAAGCTCAATAATTCTGTCAAGCTACGAAAAAAGCGGCACTGTTGAGCCTTATTATGCTGAAAAAGGCGATACACTTTTTACGCGGCTTCAAGCAATAATAGATGGCAGTCTTGTCCTCGATGATTGCAATACGGATATCGTAGAAGTAAAGCTTTGGGAAACACCCACTGCAGGTGCATATCCTGCAATAAAAGAAAATGCTGTTATAGAAGTAAGCTCTTATGGCGGCGATGATACAGGATATCAAATACCATTTAATATCCACTATACAGGTGAAAAAACGTATGGAACATTCGATCCTAAAACAAAAGCTTTTACAGCGGCTCCGGAAACCCCTATTAAATAATATACAGGGCAGCATATTTTGCTGCCCTGCTTTTAAATTAAAGGAGAAAACATATGGCACAAAAACTTAGCTTTGACACAGGCATACAAGAGTTTGAAATAAACGATAATGCGTTATTAAAATTTAACCCGAGCGATCCGAACGTATATAAGCGCTTTTTTGAAACAGCTGAAAAGATATCTGAAATTGAAAAAGATATGGAAAATAAAATACATTCATTTGACAATTTGCTCAACGAAAAAGGCGAGCAAATCGGCGGCGAAAAAGTGATAGAGCTGCTTTATAACATAGATACAGAAATTAAAGAGCAGCTAAAATACACTTTTGGCGAAGACAACGATTTTGACAAAATGCTCGGCAACGTAAATCTAATGGCGATGTGTACAAATCACGAGCGCGTTATTACTAATTTTTTTAATGCATTAATGCCAATTATTTCCAAGGGGGCAGAAATGCAGTTAAAGAATAAAGCAAATAATGCAGTGACATTTGCAAATGCAAATCGCGAGCAGAGGCGTGCGGCTACCAAGAGTAAGAAATAATGAGCTGGAATTTACCGTCAGACTTTGAATTGCCATCAGGCAAATATGCCATAAACACAGATTTTCGCGATATATTGGAAATAATATCGTACTTACAAGACGAAGAAAATACGGAGTATGAGCGAATATATATTGCGCTTGCATTATTTTACGTAAGCTTCGAAAAAATGCCAAAAGCTGAATATCAGCTTGCTGCAGATTATCTTTTTACTTTTATAAATTGCGGAGAGATTGAAAAAGATACACGTCCACAGCCAAAACAATTAGACTTTGAGCAAGACGCGGGAATGATCGCGGCAGATATAAATAAAGTTGTCGGCTACGAGATACGGGCGCTTCCGTTTTTACACTGGTACACGTTTATCGCATATTTTAACGGAATTGGCGAAGGGCAGCTTGCTACAGTAGTATCTATTCGGGAAAAGCGTCGCAAAGGGCAAAAACTAGAAAAATGGGAAGAAGAATTTTATCGAAACAATAAATCGAAAGTAGACTTCAAGAAAAAATACAGTGCTGAAGACCTTGAAGAAATTGCAAGGCTTAAAGAAATTTTAGGAGAATAAAATGCAAAAAGTAAAGTGCCCATTTTGTGGCTATTTAATGCCAATTACTTACGAATTAAGCGCTGTATCAAAAGGCATTTTTGTACGGTGCAAAGGGAAAAAGTGCAAAAGAATATTTGAAATAAAAGTGCCGAACGATGAAAAGCACGTTAAAACAGTAAAACCAATTATTAAATAGGTTATCAAGTAGAGCCGTTGTGCCGATGATGCCGCCCAAAGAAAGGCGCGTATGATATGGCAGACGGTAAAGTAGTAATAAATACAGCACTTGATAATAGTGGCTTTAAAAAAGGCATATCAAGCGTAGGCGGCAGCTTGGGCGGCATTAAAAGTGTTGCTTGTAAGCTTGGGGCTGCGATTGGATTTGCATTTAGTGTAAAAGCAATTATGGATTTTGGTGCGACCTCAATAAAAGCCGCGACAGAATTACAAAATGCAATGACAGGACTCGAAAGCATTACCGAGGGGCAAGGGCGCAGCTTTAGCAAGGCACAAGGGTTCATAGGCAGCTACGTTGCCGACGGCCTCGTCCCTGCTACAGATGCTATTACTACATATAAAAACCTTGCAATGCGCGGATATGACGATGGGCAAATCCAAAGCACAATGGAAGCTCTTAAAGATAGTGCGGCATTTGGCAGACAGGCAAGCCTTACTATGGGGGCTGCTATCAGCAGTGCATCTGAGGGCTTGCGCAACGAAAATTCAATACTAGTGGATAACGCAGGCGTTACGAAAAATGTTGCTAAAATGTGGGATGAGTATGCAAAAAGTATAGGAACTACAGCTCAAAACCTTACCAAACAGCAAAAGATACAAGCTGAGGTTAACGGTATTCTGCAAGAAAGCCGTTTTCAAGTAGGCGATGCGGCAAAAGTGGCAAATACATATAGTGGGCAGCTTATGCAGCTTAGTTTTAACTTTAACAAGCTCAAAGTTACAATAGGGAATGCCATTATACCTATAGCACAAAAAATAATACCGATAATAAACGTTATAATCACTTGTCTTACAAAGCTTGCAAGCACATTTGCATCCGTTATGAGCGCTATTTTTGGCACACCTACAAAGCAAATTGAAGCAAGCAAGGCAGCTGCTGCAGGTGTTGGTACGGCTATTGATAATAGCATTAAAAATCAAAACGAACTAACTAATGCTACAAAAGAAACTGCAAAAGCGCAGCAAAGCTTAGGTATTGATGAATTAAATATTGTTGGAGCTGAAAAATCAGCAGGTGGGGCATCAGGCGGCGGCAGTTCTTCTTTTGACGAAGGAAAAATCGACGAGCCTGTAAAAACTGAAACACCTTATGAACTTGCACAAATAGAAAAATTTATTACACATTTAAATACTGTTTTTGAGCCGAGCGTAAAGGCTTGGGGCACTGCATTTGAAAATTTAAAAGCTCCTGTACAAAATGCATTTTCAGTAATGGGTGCATCTGCTAATGGATTAATGGAAAATGCGTTAAAACCGCTAGGCAGTTTCATAATCAGTGAATTTATTCCTGATATTACAAATTCATTCAGTGAAACATTTGCTCCTATATTCGAGGATGTAGCAGGTGCTGCTGTATCTCAATTTTCGCTTGACTTTCAGCTTGCTTGTTTATTAATAGAAAGCACTACAAACGACTTAGTGCTGCCTGTAGCAGGTACTTTTAAGCAAGCATTTTTAGACGTTTTTAAAGCCATAAAAGATAAATGGGGAGAATTTGGAAATAGCATAGTTTCTAAATGGGAAGCTATGAAAGAAGGTATCCGCAATGTATGGGAAAGCATATATAATATCGTTCTTAGACCAATTTTTGAAAGCATAGCAAAAACCATTGATTGGATTTGGAACGATCACCTTAAAGTCTTTTGGGATAATATAGTATTATGCGTAGCTTCCATTACAGAAATGGTGCTTGCTTTATGGAACTCAAGTATTTTGCCATTTGTCAGAAGTATGACAAATATATTTGGCCCTATTATTGCAAATGCCATTTCGTTTGTTGTGGAAAGCTTTGGAACGGCAATTGCAGTAATAAGTGATGTTGTTGGCGGTATTATTAAAGTGATATCAGGCCTTGCACAGTTTATCACAGGTGTGTTCACCGGCGATTGGACTAAAGCTTGGCAAGGGATTAAAGATATATTTTTAGGAGTATGGGATTCAATAGCCGGCATATTAAAAGGCACTATAAATGGAATTATAGATATGATAAATGCTTTAATTCGTGGTGTAACAAGTGGCATTAACGGTATAATCGGCCTTATAAACGGTATTAATTTTGATATTCCAAAATGGGTGCCTGTGTTTGGTGGAAGTAGCTTCGGGCTTAATATTCCATCAATATCAGCACCGCAAATTCCAAAGCTCGCACAAGGGGCTGTCATTCCTGCAAACAGAAAATTCTTAGCTGTACTTGGTGACCAAAAAAACGGAACAAATATTGAAGCGCCTCTGTCTACCATTGAGGAAGCTGTGAGAAATGCTCTTGCGCAACAAGGCGGCGCGGTGCAAAGCTTTACAGCGGAGCAGCCTATAGAAATTATGCTGGATGGAAACGTTTTATATACTGCAATGGTGCATATAAAAGCTAATAGAGGTGCTGAAATAGGAGGAGTATTTACAAATGAGTATTAATGAAGCACTAGGCTTTATATATCTTGGTACAACCCCGGACACAAGCCGCACAAATTATACCGTGGCAGTGCCTTATCCAAGTGCCGACGGTGGCGCGTTTGAAACATCGCGGATGGTAGATGCCGGGCGAAATTCTCTAAATGAAATGGTAGGCGAAGTAGTAGGACGTTCCATTGATAAGCAAAATATGGCTTGGAACAGCACAATCACACCGCAAAAATGGTGGGAAATTAACCGCTTTATAGAGGCAGGTCACTTCGTATTTTATTGCCATTACTTCAATTTTAATCTCGGGATTTGGCAAACAAAGCTGTTTTATGCGAGCGATTTTAAAGTAGTGCCATATATGGTAGACAAAGCAACAGGCATACCGAAAATGCTTAAAAGCGCAAGCTTTAATGTGATAGATTGTGGGGTGGTGTAATGCAACCGACAAGCCCTACATATAAGCGTGAAATGGAAAAGGCAATACGTGGGCAAGCACTTGTACGTATAAAAATGGGCATAATAGATACCGATGCCGCAGAAACGGCTATTCCTACTGCTTTCGATAAAGTTTATTTTTCAGACACATACAGTATGATAAAAATTAATGCTGTGCCTAATAAAACTTACGCAACGTTTGAAAGAGGCAGAATGAAAATGGACGGCAAACAAATCATATTGCCGCATCTTAATAGTTTATTATTAAGCGAAGGATACATATCGGACAGCATTTCAAATATAAACGGATTTTATAACACAATCCCATTTATTTCAATAATGTTCACAAAAACGCATACGGTGCCTGCGTTGTCGTTTGTTTTTGATGCAAGTACAGGCGATTATGCAAGTGAAATAAAAATCATTGCATATCGTGACCAATTAAATGTATTTGAAAAAACATACAATCCTACAAATGCAAATTGGCAGGCAAGCGATGAAATTAAAGACTTTAACAAGCTGGATATTGAGTTTATGCGTTCTAGCGTTCCGAACCGCCGCGCAAGGCTACAGCAAATCACCTTTGGGATAGGCATTGTCCTTAATTCAAAAGATATTTATTCCGCTACACAAAAGACAGATGTAGACACTATTTGCCGCCGCTTACCTACAGAAACTTTGGATTTTTCTCTAGTGAATTTCAATGCTATTACAGGAAATGGACAATATTTGTATAATCCCGATAACCCAAACGGCATATGGAAATATATGGAGCAGCACGCACCAATAAGCCTTGAATACGCACGAAAGCTTACAGGCGGTCTCGGGTGGGAGGATATTTATTCAGGCAGTGACGGCTGGGCAGCACTAGAGTTTGAGAGGTGGCGCGAAATATACGAGGGCGGCACTACGGAATGGATAAACGGTGGACAATACCGCTTAACAGCTAAGCCCACAGTAGACGGTGACAAGGCTACTTTTAAAGCCGAGGGGCTTTTGCCGAGCCTAACAAGCACCTATTATAAAGGCACATACAATGCCGCAGGGGCTACGCTGTACGATTTAGCTATAAATGTATTAAATGATGCTGCGTTACCTCAATTAGTGGGTGATGTGCCATATCGCTTGTGGGAGGGGTTAAAGCTTATTAAAACCACAACGCCTATGCCTATTAAAACACATAAAGAGTGCTTGCAGCTTATAGCGCATATGGGTAAATGTGTGCTATATACAGACCGTGACGGCTTTATACAAATGCAGCCTGTTTCCACGATAAAACAAGATTTTGCAATTGATTTTAAGAAATCTAAAACAAAGCCGAAAGTAAGCAAAATACCAACGCTTAAAAGCGTTACCTGCAATGTATATTCATATGTGGCAGAGGCAACAAGAAGCGAGCTTTATAAAGGCACGCACTTTATGTATGGAGAAGAAAGTGTGCATATAAAATTCCCCGAGGCAACGGACATTGAGGCAACTGTAAGCGTGGGCAGAGTATGGAAACAAGATTTATATGCCGCATCTGCCGATTTTATAGTAAGTGCAGGTGGTAATACCGAGATAACTATTACAGGGCGCAAGCTTGTAAAATCTACATCTGCCATAAGCATTAATGTATTAAACGCAGATGAAAACGGAGCTACAGAAAACCTAGACAATCCGCTTATTACAGACAGTACCACTGCCGTAAACGTTGCAAAATGGGTGCGCGATTATCTTGTATTGCGCAACACCTATGAAATGGATATACGCGGTGCGCCCGAACTTGACGTTATGGATATCGTTAGCGCACAAAGCCAATTTACACAAGAATTTTCCGCACGAATACTGAAAACAGAAACAAACTATAATGGCGCACTTAATGGTAAAGTAGCGCTTAAAAGATTGGAGGAGTAGCAATGCGCATAAGCGATTTTTTAAAGCTACGTTTGCCGGAAAGAAAAACAGTAAACGACCCTGCCGACATTGAAGATTTAACCTTTGATATGGAAAAACTGGATGCAGAAGCCGTACGTCAAAAACTCATAGATGATAACCTACAGCGTGATAAAGTCGAAAACACAGCTTTTAATGCACATAAAATAGCAAGCATCTTAGACCACCCCGATAACAGCGTTACAGATGCAAAAATCGGAGAACGCAGTATCGGCAGTACGAAAGGATTGTTACAGCCGTTATTTACAGCGATAGCAAATGTAATTACAGCTATTGTAGGCGGCACAGAATGGAACAGCGTACCCGATACCACGCTGAAATCCGCAAAGCTACATATGGACAGCAAGGAAAATCCACATAGTATTTCGGCTAATCAAATAGGTGCTTACACTAAAAGCGAAGCAGACGTTAAATGCAAGGCAATACAAGATGATGTGACGGCGCACAAGGCAAATACAGGTAATCCGCACGTTACAACAGCCGAGCAAACAGGCGCGTATACAAAGCAGCAAGTGGATAATAAATTTGCGGCAATACCAAAAGCTACTGCAAGCATTGACGGATTACAGACAAAAGAAAACGTGGCAGACGTAAACGCAAACACGGCGAACAGGCATAATCATAACAATAAAGCCGTTTTAGA
>JAVWEG010000033.1:0-24136 GCA_036641735.1 Oscillospiraceae bacterium | reverse complement strand
ATGCTTACAGGCGAGAGTGTGCCTGTACATAAGCAAATAAATGATAAGCTGTATATGGGATGTGCTGTAACCTCGGGCAGAGGCGAAGCACTGGTGACGGCAACGGGAATGAATACGGAAATGGGCAAAATAGCGCATCTTGTGAACGAAACGCAGGAGCAGCCTACTCAGCTACAGCTAAAGCTGCGTACTTTGGGTAAATTTATAGCGATAGGCTGTGTGACAATATGCTTGGCAGTAGGATTTTTGGGATATTTGCAGGGCAATGATTTTCTTGAAATGCTGCTCACGGGTATTTCGCTTGCAGTGGCGGCTATTCCGGAAGGGCTACCTGCAATAGTGACTATCACTCTGGCGCTGTCGGTAGGACGCATTTTGCGCAAGGGTGCTGTAATACGCAAGCTGCACGCAGTGGAAACTTTAGGCTGTGCAGGTGTGATATGCTCCGATAAAACAGGTACGATTACGCAAAATAAAATGACAGTACGTCAAATTTATGTAGACGGACACGATATTGAGGTAAGCGGTGACGGATATTCTGCCATTGGCAAATTTATAGAGAAAAATCGCTTTTTACAGCTGAAAAACAATGAACCATATAAAAGTATGTTTACTGCTGCTGTTTTGTGCAATACGGCTACAGTACAGCGCAATAACAATATATATAAGGTGAGCGGCGATCCTACCGAAACGGCTTTGCTTGTGGCGGCAGGCAAAGCGGGATACACAAAAGAAGATTTGACCGAGTGGAAGATAACGAGCGAAAATCCTTTTGATTCGCGCCGAAAGATGATGAGCGTAATTGCGCACACAAGGCATAAAAGCAAGCTTTTTTGTAAGGGCGCACCTGATATATTACTGGAGCATTGTACAAATATATTATCGGGCGGAATGGTGAGGCCTATCACGCGCGAGGACAAAGAGCATTTATCGCATATTATACGTACAATGGCGGATAAAGCACTGCGAGTGCTTGGGTTTGCCGAGAGCGAAGCACCCGAAAATGGCGAAACACAGCTTACTTTTATTGGGCTTATGGCAATGCTGGATCCTCCTCGTGCAGAGGTGCGTGCAGCAGTGCGCCGCTGCCGCGCGGCAGGTATTCGCCCTGTGATGATAACGGGCGATTACAGAGCTACAGCTATAGCAATAGCGCGTGAAGTGGGCATATACAGGCAAGGTGATAATATATTAGATGGTGCAGAGCTTGAAGAAATGAGCGACTCACAGCTTGCATCTGTATGTATGCGCACAGCAATATTCGCAAGAGTAGGCCCTGCACATAAGCTGCGAATAGTACGTGCATACAAAGCGGCAGGGCAGGTGGTGGCGATGACGGGTGACGGTGTAAATGATGCACCTGCTGTAAAAGAGGCGGATATAGGTGTAGCTATGGGGCTGGGGGGTACAGACGTTACAAAAGAAGCATCGGGTGTAGTGATAATGGACGATAATTTTGCCACTATTGTATCGGCGGTGGAAGAGGGCAGAGTAATATATCAAAACATTCGCAGATTTATACGTTTTTTGCTTACGAGCAATCTTGGAGAGGTACTGGGAATGTTGTTTGGAATGTTGGCACAGCTTCCTGTATCGCTGCTGCCAATACAGATATTACTTGTAAACTTATTCACAGACGGCCTACCTGCGGTGGCGCTGGGAATGGAGCCGCCGTCAAAGGACATTATGAACAAAAAACCGCGGCCTAAAACAGAGAGCCTTTTTGCAGGAGGACTAATGCGTACAATTATAATACGCGGTATAATGCTTGGCATTGCTTCAAGCGGAGCGTACTATATAGTATTGCAGCTTGGCGGAGAGCTTACCGTAGCGCGCAGCGCGTGCTTTCTTACAATTGTATTGTCGCAAATGCTGCATATTTTTGAGTGTCGCGGTGAGGGCTTGCATTTCGGCAGCAATATTTGGCTTTTGCTTGCAGTGGCGGCTTCGGTATTGTCGGCAATAGGCAGTGTGTATTTGCCGATTGCGCAAAAAGCGTTCGGTACGGCAAGCGTAAATGGCATTTATTTTGTGATTGTAATAGCCGCGGTGATATCAGGGCCTGTAATAATGGCAGCTTTGAGGCTTATTAAAAAAATACTAAAGGGCTAATGTAAAATTATGTAAAATTAACAAGCTATCCCTTGACATTATAACGAAATCGCATTATCATATAAGCAAATAGATTCTTAGAAATGAGGGATTTTCGTGGCTGTTAAGGATTATGAATTATGGCTTGAAAAAGCTTGCGATGATAAGGACTTGCGCCCCGAGCTGCTGAGTATACAAGGGGTTGACGGTGAAATAGCCGATAGATTTGCAGTGGAATTAGAGTTTGGTACGGCAGGATTGCGCGGAGTTATCGGAGCAGGTACTAATAGAATGAATGTATATATGATACGCAAGGCAACGCAGGGGCTTGCCACATATTTGCTGAATAATGCAAAAAAGCCTATTGCCGTGGCGATATCATATGATAGCCGAAATAAAAGCACGGATTTTGCTCGTGCAGCAGCAGCGGTGCTTGCCGCTAACGATATTACTGCACATATTTACAAGGAGCTTATGCCTGTACCTGCACTGTCGTTTGCTACACGCTATTTGCATTGCGCAGCAGGTATAATGGTAACGGCAAGCCATAATCCTGCTAAATATAATGGATATAAAGCATATGGCGCTGATGGCTGCCAAATGACGAGCGAAGCTGCGGACACTGTATATGCAGAAATGCAAAAGCTTGATGTGTTTAGCGATGTAAAGACAATGAGCTTTGACGAGGGTGTGGAATGTGGCAAGATTAAGTACATTGAAAACGACGTAATAGAGGCATTATACGACAATATTAAAGCCCAGAGCGTGCGTAAAGATTTATGCAAAACAGCAGGGCTAAAGCTAGTGTACAGCCCACTTAATGGTTCGGGAAATGTGCCTGTGCGCCGTGTACTCAAGGATATAGGCGTTACTGATATCACGGTAGTGCCGGAGCAGGAGCTTCCCGACGGCAATTTCCCTACTTGCTCATATCCTAATCCCGAGATAAGAGAGACATTATCTTTGGGGCTTGCTTTGGCGCAAAAAACAAGTGCCGATTTGATGATAGCCACAGATCCCGATGCTGACCGTGTGGGCATAGCGGTGCGTGACGATAAGGGCGAATACGAATTATTGTCGGGCAACGAGGTAGGGGTATTATTATTAGATTATTTATGCAAAGCACGTATTGAAAACGGCACAATGCCGAAAAATCCGATAATGGTAAAAAGCATAGTGTCCACTTGCCTTGCAGATGCTGTGGCAAATAGCTATGGTGTAGAGGCTGTAAATGTACTTACAGGCTTTAAATATATCGGAGAGCAGATACATTTACTGGAAGAAAAGGGCGAAGCGGAGCGCTTTATATTTGGATTTGAAGAAAGCTACGGATATTTATCGGGTACTTATGTGCGCGACAAGGATGCAGTAGTGGCTTCTATGCTGATATGTGAGATGGCAGCTTATTATAAGAGTATCGGTACAAGTGTATTAAAAGCATTAGATGCTATATACGCGAAATTTGGCAGATGGCTGCACAAGGTGGATTCATTTACCTTTGAGGGCTTATCCGGTATGGATAAAATGCGCGATATAATGACGGCGCTTCGCACAAATCCGCTTACTGCTATCGGTGGGCAGGCGGTAGTGAAAAGAGCAGATTATGATACACACGAAATGCTCGATATAGCTAATGAAAAAATGAGCAAAATAGATTTACCTGCGGCAAATGTGCTTACATTTTGGCTGAAAGACGGCTCTAATGTGATAGTACGTCCATCGGGTACAGAGCCGAAAATAAAAGTATATTATTCCACAAGCGGAAAAACGCTTGCACAGGCAGAAGCCAAAAGAGCGCTATTATCGGCAGATATGCAGCCGCTTCTTAAATAATTTGCAAGTTTTTATAAAAAGTTATTGCAATTATATTAATCTTGTGGTATGCTATTTAGGCATTGTAAGACTAGCAATAAGAAAGAGGTGAACCGAAATGAAGGAAGGTATTCATCCTAAGTACGAGGATACTGTTGTTACTTGTGCTTGTGGCGAAGTAATCAACACACGCTCTACGAAGAAGGATATTCATGTGGAAGTATGCTCCAAATGTCACCCTTTCTATACCGGTAAACAGAAGCTGGTAGATACCGGCGGACGTGTAGACAGGTTTAAAAAGCGTTTCAATCTGGGCAACTAATACAGCTAATAAAAAGAGCGGTAATATTTACCGCTCTTTTTTGTACGTATATCAGAGAAAAGGGGGGCGCGTTTACATTGATGGAATATTATACGCTTGCAAAGACAGCAAGCTATGAGATTACGGAGAAAAAATCGGTGTTTGTTGCCGCGGCAACACATTGCGAAAGCGAAAAAGATGCGCTTCTTTTTTTGGCACGGTGCAAGGCAAAGGAAAAGGGCGCTACGCATAATGTATATGCGTATGTGCTGCGCGATGGCGCGCGCACAAGATATTCAGACGACGGAGAACCGAGCAAAACAGCAGGGCTGCCTGTACTGGAAGCTCTTACGCACAGAGAGCTGACAGACAGTATTGTAGTGGTGACAAGATATTTTGGCGGCACATTGCTAGGCACAGGCGGGCTTGTACGCGCATATACGCAAAGCGCGGTAGGAGCTATAGATGCGGCTGGAATATGCACCGTGAGCGAGTGCGTGACGGTGCAATTAGCGCTGGAATACCCTCTTTATGATATGGCGGTACGCCTTATAAAAAGCGAAGATATTCGCAAATATGAGGATAGCTTTGCCGAGGAGATAAAAATATCATTTGTAATGAAAAGCAATACCGAAAAAAATGTGGTGAAAGCACTTGCGGATTTATCACGCGGTAAAGCAAAAATAGAGGTGTCAAAACCGTTTTATTCGGCTTTTTAAAATTATTTTGTAAAAAATAGAGGAATATAACATTCTTTGTCGTATAGTACTTATTGGGAGGCGATATTGTGAATGTGCGTGAACGTACCGAGCAAATAGAGCGTGAAACATTGTCACCGTATGCTGCGCTTTCTTGCAATACACGAGGCAGAGCGCGCGAAGAAGAGCCTTGCCCTATGCGAGCTGCATTTCAGCGAGACAGGGATAGGATTATACATAGTAAATCATTTCGCAGACTAAAACAAAAAACGCAGGTGTTTTTGTCGCCTGAGGGCGACCATTATCGCACGCGCCTTACACATACTTTAGAAGTGGCGCAAATAGCGCGTACTATAGCGCGAGCGCTCAGGCTAAACGAGGATCTCACCGAAGCGATAGCGCTTGGACACGACCTCGGGCATACACCATTTGGGCACGCAGGAGAGCGAGCATTGAACGAGCTTGTACAGGGCGGATTTAAGCATTACGAGCAATCGGTACGCGTAGCGACGGTGTTAGAGCGTGAGGGCGAGGGGCTTAATCTTACATATGAGGTATTAGACGGTATTCGCTGCCATACTAAGGGCGATTGGGCATACACTTGCGAGGGAAAAATAGTGCGATATGCAGACCATATTGCGTATATGAACCACGATATTGAGGATGCAATATCGGCAGGAGTGCTAAAACAGAGCGATTTGCCAATAAAAATAATAGATGTGCTTGGCAACACTAAATCTGAGCGCATTACTACGCTTATCACGGATATGGTGGAAAGCAGTAAAGAAGAAATACGCTTTTCTACTGCAATTAACGAACAATATCAAGCACTGCGAGATTTTATGTACAGCACCGTATATGTGGATAAGGTGGCAAAGCTTGAAGAACAAAAGGTAAATAAGCTTATACAAGAGCTTTTTGAATACTACTGCGCGCATTTAGATGCAATGCCGCCGTTTTATGCGATAATAGCGCAAAGGGACGGCATAGAGCGTGCAGTGGCAGACTATATATCGGGAATGAGTGACGAGTACGCCACGCACGTTTTCAGCGATATATTTATACCGAAAAAGTGGAATTTGTAATTTTGCTAAGCGCAGATAATAAAAAGAGGTGAAAAGCTTGATATCACAGGAATATATCTATGAACTGTGCCAGCGTTGCGACATTGTAGATGTGGTGTCAGGCTATGTGCAGCTACGCGCGCGAGGGCGCACACACACAGGATTGTGTCCGTTTCACGGTGAAAAAACACCGTCATTTGTAGTGTACCCCGAAACGCAGTCGTTTTACTGCTTTGGGTGCGGTGCAGGCGGAGATGTAATAAATTTTGAGCGCAAGATAAATAATCTCGATTACATAGAGGCGGTAAAACAGCTTGCCGCAAGGGTGGGTATGCCGCTGCCCGACGAGGACGATAAGCAAGGTAAGCTGCGTACAAGGCTTGTAAGCATAAATAAAGATGCGGCAAGATATTTTTACGACACGCTTAATTCAGATAATGGCATAGAAGCGCGTAAATATTGGCGAAGCAGAGGCTTAGCAGATGCTACTATCCGCAGGTTTGGGCTTGGATATGCTGCCGACAGCTTTAATGCAATGAGAGATTATTTGCGCAAGCTTAATTATACAGACGAAGAATTACTTGCGGCAGGGCTTATTAAACGCAGTGAAAAGGGCAACCTATATGATACGTTTCGCAATAGGGTAATGGTGCCGATTTTTGATTTGCGCGGCAATGTAATAGCTTTTGGCGGACGTAATCTCGGAGATGAAAAACCTAAATATATCAACAGCCCCGAAACCTTGCTGTACAAAAAAAGCAAGGCGATGTTTGCACTTAATATAGCTAAAAAAAGTGCGGATAAAAGGTATATTCTGTGCGAGGGATATATGGACGTTATAGCTATGCACCAAGCAGGCTTTACTACAGCAGTGGCGGCTTGCGGCACAGCGCTTACTCAAGAGCAGGTTAAAATGCTCAGTGATTATGCAAACGAGGTAGTATTGTGCTACGATTCCGATGAAGCAGGGCAAAAAGCCACACAGCGCAGTATAGGTTTGTTTGCTAATTCTCCCGTAAAGGTATCTGTGCTTGCTATTCCCGATGCAAAGGATCCTGATGAATTTATAAAGCGATACGGCAAAGAACGCTTCGAAATGCTGCTTAGAGGCTCTAACAATGCCATTGAATACGGGCTTTTGAGGGCTAAAAGCAAATATGATATTAAAACTCCCGATGGCAGAGTAGGATATATGCGTGAAGCCATAGGCTTGCTGGCAGGCAAAATAACTGCGACAGAGCGCGATGTATATGCAGGACGTTTAGCAGAAGAAACGGATATAAAAAAAGAAGCTATTTTAAATCAGCTTGATGCAAGCGTGCGTTTACGTGTAAAACGAGGGCAAAAAGAGCGTGAACAGCGCATATTAAATGAGGGCATCGGCGCTAAGATGAACATATCTTATTCCGATGGCGGAGATAAAATGCGAGGTGCATATTTTGCCGAGCAGCAATTGATAGGCGCTATAATTAAAAATCCGGAAATGCTTGATATTGCGGCGGCAAAGCTTACTAAAGAAAACTTTTTAAGCGCAGATATGGCAAGAGTGTACGAGATTTTGCTATCGAGACAAAAGCAAAAGCAATTTATAGATTTATCATCGCTCTCAAGTGAGCTACCAAGCGAAACAATGGCTGTATTAAGCCGCATTTTAGCGCAAAACCACGATATTGCATTAGCAAAGCAGGACGTGGATATTTATATAGACCGCATACAAAATTCGGTACCCACAAGCCGTGTTGCGGCGGATAAAACGCCAAATGAGCTGGCGGAATATATGGAAAAGCTTAAACAAAAAAGATTGTAGAATAAGGGGAAATGAAAATGGCAGATAAGAAAACAGTAATACGTGATTTAATAGAGACAGGTAAACGCAATCAGCGCCTTACCACTAAGGAGATAAATGATGCGTTAGAGGAAATTGGCTTTGACGTAGACCAAGTAGACAAGCTGTACGAAAGCATAGATGCGCATAATATTGAAATAGTGGACGAGCCTGATGGTGACGAAGAGGAATTTACTCTTACAGAGGAAACAGTAAATGTGCTGGAGAGTGCCTTGTCTGCCGAGGGCGTAGCTATTGATGATCCTGTAAAGGTGTATCTTAAAGAAATAGGACGCGTGCCATTGCTTACATCAGACGAAGAGATAGAGCTGGCACTTAAAATATTAGACGGCGGCCCTGCGGGAGAGCGCGCAAAGCAGCGCTTATCGGAGGCAAATTTACGCTTGGTGGTATCTATTGCCAAGCGTTATGTAGGGCGCGGAATGCAATTTCTGGATCTTATCCAAGAGGGCAATTTAGGACTGATTAAGGCTGTGGAAAAATTTGACCATACTAAGGGATTTAAATTTTCCACTTATGCCACTTGGTGGATACGTCAGGCGATTACTCGTGCCATTGCAGACCAAGCACGTACTATTCGTATTCCTGTGCATATGGTGGAAACTATCAATAAAGTGAAAAAGGTATCAAGCCAGCTATTGCACCGCAACGGACACGAGCCTACAGCGGACGAAATAGCAGTAGAGCTTGAGATGCCTGTGGATAAGGTGCGCGAAATAATGCGCGTGGCACAAGAGCCTGTGAGCTTAGAAACTCCTATAGGCGAAGAAGAGGACAGCCATCTTGGAGACTTTATTCCGGACGAGGATGCACCCGTGCCGGCAGAAGCGGCAAGCCATACTTTATTAAAAGAGCAGCTTGCAGGAGTGCTAAAGAGCCTTACCTTGCGCGAAGAAAAGGTGTTGCGCCTGCGTTTTGGCTTAGAGGACGGACGTCCGCGCACATTAGAGGAAGTGGGCAAAGAGTTTAACGTTACACGCGAGCGCATACGTCAGATAGAAGCTAAAGCCCTGCGCAAGCTACGTCACCCAAGCCGTTCTAAAAAGTTGAGAGACTTTTTGGATTAAGGAGTGACAAATTATCAAGGCAGTTAAAAAACACTTTTTTTGGGCATTGCCCTTTGCGGTTTTTTCATTTCCTGCAATATTTTTGTATGCACAAAATATTAAAGAAATGAATTTTAAAGACATTATATTGCCGCTGCTTTTATGTATTTTGCTTGGATACGCTTTATTTATTGTATCTAAGCTAATATATAAAAGTAATTTGTGTGCGGCACTTTTCACTTCTTTAGCAGGGATATTAATGTTTAATTATACATTTATTGATAAGCTTGCCAAAAGATTTACCCCTATGCTGCGCAAGTGGCATACAGTGCCTTTATTGCTGGTGGTTATTGGGCTTTTCGTGTATTTTTTAGCGCGAAAGCTACCCACTGTTACCGAGGCACTCGTTACAATTGTTTGTATTGCGTTTTCTGCTTTGATTGTTGTTAATCTTGTATCGGCGATACCAAGCGGCATTGCTAAATTAAGGCATAAAACGTACACAAACGCATTTGACAATATAGATATTACTTTTAAAAAGGACAGACCGAATATATATTGCTTACTGTATGACGAATATGCCAGCTTTTATCAGCAGGAGAAATATCTTGGCTACAAAAATGAGGAATTGCCAAGCTTTTTTGCTGATAATAATATTGTAAATTCGCTTAGCTCTGCAAATGAAGCAAATTCTACAAATATAATTTTGTCAAATCTTTTTATGCTTGATTATGTAGCGGATTATAATACTACATACAAAGAGCTTGATACAATGCGTGAAACAGGTGCATTGCACGGTATATTAAAAAAAGCGGGCTATACTGAGCGCGGAGTGGGCGCATATGAATGGCTGGGCTTGAATATAGACGGCAATAGCAAGGCGGTAGGGCAAGCTGTTACATTAAACGGAGACAGCGTATGGACATTGCTTTTTAAGCCGACTTGCTTTGCCAATGGCGGTACTCTCGATATGCACAATGATGATTCAAAACAGGCAATGGAAAACGATTTTGATGAATTGGATAATATGGAAATCAAAAAAGACAGCTCTTTATTCACATTTTTTTATATAATGTGTCCGCATCCGCCATATTATTTTAATGCGGACGGTGAAACCAATATGGAAGCCTTTGCGCATACAGGGAATAAAAATCAAAATCCTTATTATATTGAACAGCTTAAATATACAGATACAAGAATAGAAAAATCTGTGAAAAGAATAATTGAACAAGATGCTAATTCAATAATAATTATTATGTCGGATCACGGCTTTAGATTTGACGACAATACACCGTACCTTGAACGCAGAAGAATATTAAATGCTGTATATTATAAAGGGCAAGATTTAGACGAGCTTGAAGGCAAATCTACAGTAAATACATTTAGATTGCTATTAAATAAAGAGCTTAATTTAAATCTTGACTATAAAGAGGTGCCAAATGAAATGCCGTCGTAAATATGTATTAATATTCGCCGCTGTAATATTGGCGCTGTTATTGATGTGCGCCAATACTATTGCGGTAAGCTTTGTGCCAGAAGACAGGCTGATGTCGGAATATAATTTTGACAAAGCAAACGAAAACGGTGAAATTTACGCCGCTATTACAGATTTGCAATATGCGCAGGATACTTTTGAAACATTGCTTATAAGCGGCTGGACAGCACATCTTAATGCAAATGATACTTTAAAAGCGAGAGTGATACTTAAAGGCGAAAAGCGTTCATATGCATCTGTACCGTGTGAATTAAAGCTGAAAAAACAAGTAAACAGGCTATTTAATACACAAGCCAATTCGGCTTTCAATATTTATGTTTCCACGCTCAATATGAAAAACGGAAATTATGATGTGTATGTGGAGACGAGCTGTGAAGATAAGGTCTTGGCATTGAGCTATATGGGAAGAAGTATTTATAAAAAAGGTACTCAGATAAAAAACGTTTCCGTGGCAGAAAAAGTAAATGACATTACGGCCTGTATTGATGATAGGCTTGATTGCGCGGTACAGCCTGTAACAGAAAATGAAGCTGGGCTTACTGTGATAGGATGGTGCAAAATGCCCGGAACAGATAGTAGATTATCTAATATCTATGCGCGAGTACAGCAGGGAGACAGCATAAAATTTTTCAAGCTTTACTGTGCTAATTCTACGGAAATAGCGCTGAATAATGACGGGCTTAGCAGTATACAAAGCGGATTTAATTCAGCGATACCTAAAAGCGAATTAACAAACGAAATAGCGCATATCAGCCTAATACTTGAAAACAATGGACAATATTACAGCTCAAAGGAAGTTGGCGGATTTGATTTCGCCAATAATTAATTTGACAAACCTGCTTCGTTTTGGTATAGTTAATTATATCAAATAAGTATACTTTAGCGAAAAGGGTGATTTAATGCATATAACACAAGAATCTGATTATGCGCTGCGCATAGTATATTGCATAGCCAAAAGCGGCAATAGGCGCGATGCTCGCAGTATAAGTGAAGAAATGTGCGTTACACTTAGATTTTCACTTAAAATACTGGGCAAATTGGTGCAAAGCGGTATAGTGGCAAGCTTTAAGGGTAATCGCGGAGGATATGAGCTTGCAGGCAAGCCGAGCGAGATAACCTTGCGCGACGTAATTTGCGCAGTAGAGGGGCCGTATTGCTTGTCACGATGTATCTCAGAAGAGGCACACGGCGAATGTAGCCGAGGCGCGAGCGGCTGCTGCGCTTTTCAAAAGGTATTTGAACGGTTAAGCTTTAGTGTAAATGAGCAGCTACAGGCAGTAACCTTTCAAAATATTTTAGACAGCGAAAAAGCTAATATTTAACAAGTGAAAAACAGCGGACAAATTTAGCTGCGAAGCAGTGATTATTTGCTCGCTGTTTTTTTTATTGCTTCAATTGTCAAGTTTCAATACACGTATCCGTGTGTACTAAAATTAAATATTAAACTTTATTTCATTAAAACAGCTTGACTACGATTGATTAATGTAATATACTTATAAAATGTATCATAATGGCTAAATGTGCCTATGCCATACAAATATGCCAATCTTTGCACAGGTATTCTTGTGCATATTGCATATAAATATCGCTTGGCGCTTTTAGCTTTGTGCAGTAACAGTACTTTAATATAGATTGAATAGGAGTGGTCGCTTATTATGATGAAGGTAAAGCCAGTACAGCTCGGCAAAACTGAGCGAATGAGTTTTTCCCGCATTGATGAAGTTATCGAAATGCCGAACCTTATCGAGGTGCAGAAAAACTCATACCAATGGTTTTTGAAAGAGGGACTCAAAGAAGTGTTCCGAGACATCTCTGCCATTGAGGACTATACCGGCAACCTAGTGCTAGATTTTGTCGACTACCGTCTCGACTCACAGCCTAAGTATTCCATTAAGGAATGTAAAGAGCGTGATGTTACGTATGCGGCGCCTTTGCGTGTAAAGGCACGTTTGCTTAACAAAGAGACGGGCGAAGTGAAAGAGCAAGAAATATTTATGGGAGATTTCCCATTAATGACAGATAGCGGCACATTTATCATTAACGGCGCAGAGCGTGTAATAGTATCGCAGCTCGTGCGTTCTCCGGGTGTGTATTTTGGAAAAACATATGATAAAACGGGTAAAGAGCTGTTTTCAGCTACACTTAACCCTAACCGTGGTGCGTGGCTTGAGTACGAGTCTGATTCAAGCGATGTATTTTATGTGCGCATAGATAAAAACCGTAAAATACCGGTAACGGTATTTATACGTGCTTTAGGGCTTGGCGATGATGCTCGTATTCGTGATTTCTTTGGTGAGGACGAGCGCATTGAAGCTACAATTGCTAAAGATACCACTAAAACAGAAGAAGAAGGTCTTTTAGAGACATACCGCAAATTGCGCCCGGGCGAGCCTCCTACAGTAGAGAGCGCGCAAACGCATATTAACGGATTGTTTTTTGACCCCCGCAGATATGATTTGTCTCGTTTTGGGCGCTATAAAGTAAATAAAAAGCTTGCCATAGCAAGACGTATTGCAGGATTTAAGGCTGCTCGCGATATAGTAGCACCGCTTACGGGCGAATTATTGTGCGCTACAGGCGAAAAGATTACTACAGAAATAGCTAATGCCACGGAAAAAGCAGGCGTAAGCCTTGTATACTTGGCATTTGATGAAAGAGAATACAAAGTAATCTCAAACGGCACCGTAGAAGCTATAGATTTCTTGGATTTTGATCCATTGCCATATGGCATCAACGAAAAAGTAAACTTTACTACTTTACGCGCTATTTTAGAGCAGACAAGTGACGTAGAAGAGCAAAAGGTATTGCTTGAGAAAAAGCGCGATGAGCTTATCAGCAAAACAATTACCGTGGACGATATACTCTCATCTATTAACTATTTAAATGGGCTTGCAATGGGTATTGGCACCGTGGACGACATTGACCATCTTGGTAACCGCCGTATACGCAGTGTAGGTGAGCTATTGCAAAACCAGTTCCGTATCGGATTTTCACGTATGGAGCGTGTAATCCGTGAACGTATGACTTTGCAAGCTCAGGATATGGAAGTGGTAACTCCGCAGGCGCTTATAAATATTCGCCCTGTGGTAGCCTCTATCAAGGAATTTTTCGGTTCTAGCCCGCTTTCGCAATTTATGGATCAGAACAATCCTCTTGCAGAGCTTACGCATAAGCGCCGTTTGTCCGCTTTGGGACCGGGCGGCTTGTCGCGTGACCGTGCAGGATTTGAAGTTCGTGACGTTCACTATTCTCATTATGGACGTATGTGTCCTATTGAGACACCTGAAGGCCCTAACATCGGTCTTATATCTTATCTTGCCACATTTGCCAAGATTAACGAATATGGATTTATCGAAGCTCCGTATCGCCGCATAGATAAATCGACAGGCATTATTTCCGATGACGTAGAATATATGACAGCAGACGTAGAGGACGAGTTTGTAGTAGCACAGGCGAATGAGCCTGTAGATGCAAGCGGTCGCTTTGCAAAAGCTCGCGTATCCTGCCGCTATCGTGATGAAATAATAGAAGTAGATGCAGAGCGTGCCGACTATATGGACGTTTCGCCTAAGATGGTGGTATCTGTAGCTACTGCAATGATACCTTTCCTTGAAAACGATGATGCTAACCGCGCACTGATGGGCTCTAATATGCAAAGACAGGCAGTGCCTCTCTTGGTAACAGAGCAGCCAATAGTGGCTACAGGTATGGAATACAAAGCTGCGTGCGATTCAGGTGTTTGTATTCTTGCCAAAAACGGCGGTGTAGTAGAGCGCGTTACTGCGGATAAAATTATAGTACGTGTTTCTCCTTCATCTACAGATGAATACGAGCTTGTAAAGTTTGTAAGATCCAATCAGGGTACTTGTATCAATCAACGTCCTATTGTAAATAAGGGCGAAGAAGTGAAACGCGGTCAAGTATTGGCAGATGGCCCTGCTACGAAAAACGGCGAGATATCGCTTGGAAAGAATGCCCTTATCGGATTTATGACTTGGGAAGGCTACAACTACGAGGATGCCGTATTAATTAATGAAAAAATAGTGCGTGAGGACGTATATACTTCTATCCATATAGAAGAGTACGAGACCGAGAGCCGCGAGACAAAGCTCGGACCTGAGGAAATTACGCGAGACATACCTAACGTGGGTGAAGATGCGCTTAAAGACCTTGACGAGCGCGGTATTATCCGCATAGGTGCAGAGGTGGGCGCAGGCGATATATTAGTGGGCAAGGTTACTCCTAAGGGAGAGACAGAGCTTACTGCCGAGGAGCGCTTATTGCGCGCAATATTTGGCGAAAAAGCACGCGAAGTGCGTGATACTTCACTGCGTGTACCGCACGGCGAATATGGTATTATAGTAGATGTAAAGGTGTTTACACCTGAAAACTGCGATGAATTACAGCCTGGTGTACGCCAGGTGGTGCGCTGCTATATCGCTCAAAAGCGCAAAATAAGCGTAGGCGATAAAATGGCAGGACGTCACGGCAACAAGGGCGTTGTATCGCGTATTTTACCGCAGGAAGATATGCCTTTCCTTGCAGACGGCACACCGCTTGACATTGTGCTAAATCCGCTTGGTGTACCTAGCCGTATGAATATAGGACAGGTACTTGAGGTGCATTTGGGCTATGCTGCGAAGGCGCTTGGCTGGAAGGTAATGACACCTGTATTTGACGGCGCTCACGAGAGTGATATCCGCGAAATGTTTAATAAAGTGGGTATGCGTGAGGACGGCAAGAGCATAGTGTACGACGGACGTACAGGCGAGCAATTTGACAATCCTGTTACCGTAGGATATATGTACTATCTAAAGCTTCATCATCTTGTAGATGATAAGATACACGCACGTTCCACAGGCCCGTACAGCCTTGTAACACAGCAGCCTTTGGGCGGCAAGGCACAGTTTGGCGGACAGCGTTTCGGCGAGATGGAGGTATGGGCGCTTGAAGCTTATGGCGCGGCTTACACCTTGCAGGAAATATTAACGGTTAAGTCCGATGACGTAGTAGGCCGTGTAAAAACATATGAGGCTATTGTAAAAGGACAGCCGGTGCCAAAGCCGGGTATACCTGAAGCGTTCCGCGTAATAATGAAGGAATTTCAGTCGCTGTGCTTAGATGTGCGAGTACAGGACGTGGACGGCAACGAAATAGACATTAAGCAGAACTACGATGAAGATGATATTGGCTTCGACGGCAGCGATGGAGCAGTGGGCGAAGAAGTAATGGTAGAGAGTGAGCTTGAAGCAGATTACAGCATTGAAAACGTAGACGACGCAGAGCTTTTAGCAGACGATGAAGAATCGGACTTGGATGCTGTGCTAGACGATGAATTTGCGGAAGAAGACGATGTGTTCGAAGCAGAGGATATTTTCAGTGCTTTAGATACAGAAGAATAATGGGCTTTGCTCAACAGTATATAGAAAAGGAAGGTTTGCTTAATGGAGTTTAACGCATTTGATTCTATTAAAATAGGTCTTGCATCTCCCGACCAAATCCGCGAGTGGAGCTACGGCGAGGTAAAAAAGCCTGAAACTATTAACTATCGTACCCTAAAGCCGGAGCGCGACGGTTTGTTTTGCGAACGTATTTTCGGACCGATGAAGGACTGGGAATGTCATTGCGGCAAGTACAAGCGTATACGCTATAAGGGCAAGATATGTGACCGCTGCGGTGTAGAGGTAACAAGAGCTAAGGTGCGCCGTGAGCGTATGGGACATATAGAGCTGGCAGCCCCTGTCAGCCATATTTGGTATTTTAAGGGTATTCCGTCACGCATTGGTCTTATGCTTGATATTTCGCCGCGCTTATTGGAAAAGGTTTTGTATTTCTCGGCATATATCGTTACAGATCCGGGGCTTACACCACTTGAGAAAAAGCAGCTTTTAAGCGAAAAAGAATATCGTGATATGCGTGAGCGCTATGAAGATGAATTTAAGGCTTCTATGGGCGCTGAGGCAATAAAACAGCTTTTGGCAGAGATGGATTTAGATGCAATATCTAAAGAGCTGCACGGCGAGCTTGAAGATTCAAGCGGACAAAAACGTGTGCGCTTATTAAAACGTCTTGAAGTAGTAGATGCATTCCGCTTGTCGGGCAACCGTCCTGATTGGATGATTATGGACGTAGTACCTGTAATTCCTCCTGATATTCGCCCTATGGTGCAGCTGGACGGCGGACGTTTCGCTACCTCTGACCTAAACGATTTATATCGCCGAGTTATCAACCGAAATAACCGTCTAAAGCGTTTATTGGAGCTTGCAGCTCCTGACATTATAGTGCGCAACGAAAAGCGTATGCTGCAAGAAGCTGTAGATGCGCTTATAGATAACGGCCGCCGCGGTCGCCCTGTAACAGGGCCGAACAATCGTCCGCTAAAGAGCTTATCTGATATGCTAAAGGGCAAGCAGGGACGTTTCCGTCAAAACTTGCTTGGCAAGCGCGTAGACTATTCAGGACGTTCTGTTATCGTAGTAGGACCTGAATTAAAGATGTATCAGTGCGGCTTACCTAAGGAAATGGCACTTGAGCTGTTTAAACCTTTTGTAATGAAAGACCTTGTAGAAAAAGGTGTTGCCAACAATATAAAGTCGGCACGCAAGATGGTAGAGCGCACACGCACAGAGGTGTGGGACTCACTTGAAACTGTTATCAAGGGGCACCCTGTACTGTTAAACCGCGCACCTACGCTGCATCGCCTCGGTATACAAGCGTTTGAGCCGGTACTCGTAGAGGGTAGAGCAATTAAGCTGCACCCACTTGTATGTACAGCTTATAATGCTGACTTTGACGGTGACCAGATGGCTGTACACGTACCGCTGTCTGAAGAAGCACAGCGCGAAGCACGCACATTAATGTTAGCTAATCGCAACTTATTAAAGCCGTCTGATGGCAAGCCTGTTACCGTACCTACGCAGGATATGGTGCTTGGCAGCTATTACCTCACAATGGTAAACGATAATGATATCGGTGAGGGCAAGGTGTTCCGCGATGAAGACGAAGCAATAATGGCATACAATGAAAAAATTATTACCTTGCAAGCGAAAATCAGAGTGCGCCGCAGCGTAGAAATGAATGGCGAAATACGCACTTGTATGGTAGATACCACAGTAGGACGTTTGATTTTCAATCAGCCTATTCCGCAGGATTTAGGATTTGTGGATCGCTCAAAGCCTGAAAACGCATTTTTGCTTGAAGTAGATTTCTTAGTAAACAAGAAAAAGCTAGGGCAGATAATTGAACGCTGCATACACGTACACGGTACGGAAATTACAGCACAAATGCTCGACCGCATTAAGAGCCAGGGCTATAAGTATTCTACAAAGAGTGCTATAACAGTCGCTGTATCAGATGCAGTAATTCCGCCGCAAAAGGCTGAATTATTGGCGGCTGCCGAAGAGCAGATACTAAAGGTAGTAAAACAATTTAATAAAGGTCTTATCTCAAATGATGAGCGTTATAACCAAGTAATTAAGATATGGAACAGAACCACAGAAGAGGTATCGGACGCGCTGTCTAAAAACCTTGATTCTCGTAACCCTATCTTTATGATGGCGGATTCAGGCGCTCGTGGTTCTATGGCGCAGATACGTCAGCTTGCAGGTATGCGCGGACTTATAGCCAATACCTCGGGTAAAACTATCGAAATTCCTATTCGCGCTAACTACCGTGAAGGACTAAACATCTTGGAGTACTTTATAGCAGGTAAAGGCGCTCGAAAGGGACTTGCCGATACCGCTTTGCGTACTGCCGACTCAGGGTATCTAACGCGCCGTCTTGTTGACGTGTCGCAAGACGTTATTATCCGTGAAGAAAACTGCGGAGCAGAACACGGCATACTCATCAGCGATATCCGCGAGGGCAACGAGATGATTGAAAAGCTCGAAGAACGCTTGCAGGGACGCTATGTGGTAAATGATATTCTTGATCCGGCTACAGGCGATGTGCTTGTATCTAAAGACAAGATGATGACAGAGCAGGATGCCGAAAATGTTATAAAAGCAGGCATTAAAAAAGTGGAGATACGCTCAGTGCTTTGCTGCGACAGCAAAAAAGGCGTATGCAGCCGCTGTTACGGTGCTAACCTTGCAAATGGCCGCTTAGTGGGCATTGGCGAGACGGTGGGTATCATTGCAGCGCAGTCCATAGGTGAGCCGGGTACACAGCTTACAATGCGTACGTTCCATACAGGCGGTATAGCGAACGCAGATGATATTACACAGGGCTTGCCACGTGTAGAGGAGCTGTTTGAGGCGCGCCGCCCGAAAAATCTTGCCATAATGACAGAGATTACGGGTACAGCACATACAGATGACTCCAAGAAAAACCGCCACGTAGTGGTGGACGGCTTAGACGAAAACGGCGCACCGTGCGAAAAGAGCTATATGATACCTTTTGGTCAACGTATACGCGTAGCGGACGGCGATGCTGTAGAGCAGGGCGATTTGCTTACAGAGGGCTTTGCTTACCCACACGATATTTTGGCTATCAAAGGCTCAGTAGCAGTGCAAAATTATCTTATCAGCGAAGTGCAAAAGGTGTATCGCTTACAGGGCGTTGACATTTGCGACAAGCATATAGAGGTAATAGTGCTGCAAATGATGCGTAAAATCCGTGTGGAGGACTCAGGCTCAACGGCGCTTATAGGCGGAGCTACAGTGGATAAATCAGAGTTCCGTAAAGCAAATGAAGAAATTGCGGAGCGTACAGTGGCAGGAGAAGAAGGCTTAAAGCCTGCTATCGGTACACCGATACTTCTCGGTATTACTAAAGCTTCGCTTGCCACAGATTCGTTCTTGTCGGCAGCTTCATTCCAAGAGACAACCAGAGTGCTGACAGATGCCGCTATTAAGGGCAAGGTAGATCCATTGTCGGGACTAAAAGAAAACGTAATTATAGGCAAGCTAATACCTGCAGGCACAGGACTGCCTGAAGTAGAAGCAGAGCTTATAGCAAATTGCGAAGAGGATTTTGAATATCTGCGCGAAAAATAATTAGCTTAAAAAATCGTATTGCAAAGCACTATTGCTTTGCAATACGATTTTTTCGTTGTAAGATAATCAATATTATTTTATTTAACTATTGACTTAAATCATTATAACGTGTAAAATATAAATGTTGCTCTAGCGCTATAGCTATGTCCATTTTTAATGGTAATAGATATTCGTGAATGTAACAAGGCTTTAATGCCAATAATTAACTTTAGTGAAAGGAGGAAAATTATGCCAACATTCAACCAGCTAGTCCGTAAGGGCCGTGAGGTTATTGTGAAGAAAAGTACAGCTCCTGCTTTGCAGAAAAGCTACAACTCTCAGAAAAAGGCGTACACAGAGCAAAATTCACCTCAAAAGCGTGGAGTATGCACAGCAGTACGTACAATGACTCCTAAAAAGCCTAACTCCGCTTTGCGTAAAGTAGCCCGTGTCCGTCTGTCCAATGGTATCGAGGTAACCTCGTATATTCCTGGTATCGGCCACAATCTACAGGAGCATAGCGTTGTGCTTATTCGTGGTGGACGTGTAAAGGATTTACCGGGTGTTCGCTATCATATCGTTCGCGGTACTTTAGATACACAGGGAGTTGCTACACGTAATCAGGCACGTAGTAAGTATGGTGCCAAGCGTCCTAAGGCCGGTGCTGCAAAGAAGTAAAATTATTCCGATACAAAAGTACAATCGCCTTTAAAGGTTTTATATATAAATACCTTTTTAGTGCAGTACGGGAGTTAATTACTTTCGAGTACCGATGATATCATTATATGAAGGAGGGAAGAAAGATGCCTAGAAGAGGTAATGTTGCAAAGCGTGACGTGTTAGCGGATCCTTTGTACAATTCCAAGACAGTTACTCGTCTTATCAATAGTATTATGTATGATGGTAAGAAGGGTGTCGCACAGAAAATCGTTTACGATGCATTTGATATCGTGAAAACAAAAACAAACAATGAGCCTTTGGAGATGTTCGAAAAAGCACTCGAGAACATTATGCCAATGCTTGAGGTAAAGGCTCGCCGTGTAGGCGGATCTACTTACCAAGTACCTATGGAGGTACGTCCTGAGCGCCGTCAGACCTTAGGTCTGCGCTGGCTTACAGAGTATTCTCGCAAGAGAAACGAGCGCACAATGCGTGAGCGCCTTGCAGGAGAAATTATGGACGCTGTAAACGAGAGCGGTAATGCCGTTAAAAAGCGTGAGGATACTCATAAGATGGCAGAGGCCAACAAGGCTTTTGCACACTACAGATACTAATTCGTGTCTTAAACTTTAGGAGGTAAATATGCCAAGAGACGTTTCTCTGGAGATGACAAGAAACATCGGCATTATGGCTCATATCGACGCCGGTAAGACAACTACCACCGAGCGTATCCTGTATTATTCGGGCATCAATCACAAGATTGGTGAAACGCACGACGGCGCGGCGACTATGGACTGGATGGCACAAGAACAAGAGCGCGGCATCACGATTACATCGGCTGCCACAACTTGCTATTGGAGCCATACAGATACCCAAAATGACCCGGTGCTAGCCAAAAAGAACAGACACAGAATTAACATTATCGACACCCCGGGACACGTGGACTTTACTGTAGAAGTAGAGCGCAGCTTGCGCGTACTTGATGGTTCAGTTACCGTTATGTGTGCTAAGGGTGGTGTTGAGCCGCAGTCTGAAACTGTTTGGCACCAAGCAAATAAATATCACGTACCTCGTATGATTTACGTGAACAAGATGGATATTATGGGCGCAGACTTTTTCCGTGTCGTAGATATGGTTAAAGATCGTCTTAAGGCGAATGCCGTGCCTATACAGCTACCTATCGGTAAGGAAGAAACCTTTAAGGGTATTATCGACCTTATTGATATGAAAGCCGACATCTATTATGATGATATGGGCAACGATATCCGCGTAGAGGATATCCCTGCAGATATGCAGGAGCAAGCCGACAAATATCACGCAGCACTTATGGAATCTATTGCAGAATGTGATGAGACATTGATGGAGAAATTCCTAGATGGCGAAGAGCTTGATGTAGAAGAAGTAAAAAAAGTGCTACGTAAAGCAACTCTTGACAATGCGATAGTACCTGTAACTTGCGGTACTTCGTACAAAAACAAGGGCGTGCAAAAGCTATTAGATGCGATAGTAGACTATATGCCGGCACCTACGGATGTAGAGGACATTAAGGGTATTAACCCTGATACAGAGGAAGAAGAAACACGTCCTTCCGATGATAATGCACCTTTCTCCGCACTTGCATTTAAAATAGCTACAGATCCGTTTGTGGGCAAGCTGTGCTTCTTCCGCGTATATTCCGGTGTTGCAAAGGCAGGTTCCACTTATTATAACTCCGTTAAGGATAATAACGAGCGTATCGGCCGTATTTTGCAAATGCACGCAAACCACCGTCAAGATATCGACTGCTGCTATGCAGGTGATATTGCAGCGGCAGTTGGGCTTAAAAACACTACTACAGGTGATACACTGTGCGACGAGAAAAATCCTATAATCCTTGAGAGTATGGATTTCCCAGAGCCTGTTATCCGTGTAGCTATAGAGCCAAAAACCAAAGCAGGTAGCGAGAAAATGGGCATAGCCCTTTCAAAGCTTGCTGAGGAAGATCCTACTTTCCGTACTTGGACAGATGAGGAAACAGGACAAACCATTATCGCAGGTATGGGCGAATTACATCTTGAGATTATAGTAGACCGCCTTATGCGTGAGTTTAAGGTAGAAGCTAATGTAGGCGCGCCGCAAGTAGCTTATCGCGAAACCGTGCGTCGTCTTGCAGACCAAGATACTAAGTATGCCCGTCAATCAGGCGGTAAGGGACAGTACGGTCACGTTAAGATTAAGCTTGAGCCAAACGAAACAGGCAAGGGCTACGAGTTTATCAATGCTATCGTGGGCGGCTCTATTCCTAAAGAATTTATCTCACCTATCGATCAAGGCATCAGGGGCGCAATGCAGGCGGGTGTACTCGCAGGCTATCCGGTTGTTGATGTTAAGGTTACTTTGTACGATGGTTCTTACCACGAAGTAGACTCCTCTGAAATGGCATTTAAGATTGCCGGTTCTATGGCTTTTAAAGAAGCTATGCGCCGTGCAGACCCTGTCATATTGGAGCCTATAATGAAGGTAGCAGTTATTGTGCCGGACGATTATATGGGCGATGTTATCGGAGATTTGAACTCACGTCGTGGACAGATACTCGGTATGGACGCACATAGCGGCGTACAGCAGATTAACTCTATGGTTCCGCTTTCCAATATGTTTGGCTACGCTACAGATTTGCGCAGCAAAACTCAAGGTCGCGGACAGTATTCTATGGAGCCAAGCCATTACACCGAAGTGCCTAAGAGCATTGCGGAGTCAATAATGGAAGGCAGAGCCAAAAAAGAGGGCTAATTTTAACGAAAGCTTGTCTTTTGACAAAATTACACTTGATTTTTTACGGGTTATTTAGTAAAATAGCCTTATGAATTGCTTTTAAATAAAAAGGAGGATTATTACAATGGGCAAAGCTAAATTTGAGCGTTCCAAACCACATATAAACATTGGCACTATTGGTCACGTTGACCACGGCAAGACCACCCTTACAGCCGCTATCACTAAGGTACTGGCTATGAAAGGCGGCGCAGAGTTTACAGATTACGCCAACATCGATAAAGCTCCTGAAGAGCGCGAGCGTGGTATTACTATTAATACTTCTCACGTTGAGTATCAGACAGAATCACGTCACTATGCTCACGTGGACTGCCCGGGACATGCTGACTACGTTAAGAATATGATTACAGGTGCTGCTCAGATGGATGGCGCTATACTTGTTGTTTCGTCTGCTGACGGCCCAATGCCTCAGACACGCGAGCATATCTTGCTATCCCGTCAGGTAGGTGTGCCTTATATCGTAGTATTTATGAACAAGGTAGACCAAGTTGACGATCCTGAGCTACTAGACTTAGTAGAGATGGAAATTCGCGATTTGCTTTCCAGCTACGATTTCCCAGGCGACGATACACCTATCATCAAGGGTTCTGCTTTGAAGGTACTTGAGAGCAAAGCTACAGATGCAAGTGCGCCTGAGTATGCTTGTATCGTAGAGCTTATGGATGCTGTTGATAGCTGGATTCCTACTCCTGAGCGCAAGAGCGACTTGCCTTTCTTGCTACCTGTTGAGGACGTATTCACAATCACAGGCCGTGGCACAGTTGCTACAGGTCGTGTAGAGCGTGGTACTATCAAGGTTGGCGAAGAAGTTGAAATTGTAGGACTATCAGAAGAAAGAACAAAGTCCACAGTTACAGGTCTTGAGATGTTCCGTAAATTGCTTGACTTTGCTCAAGCAGGCGACAATGTTGGCGCTCTATTGCGCGGCATTCAGCGTACAGACATCGAGCGCGGTCAAGTTATTGCAAAGCCGGGCTCTATTCACCCACACACAAAGTTTGCAGGACAGGTTTATATCCTTAAGAAGGAAGAGGGCGGCCGTCATACTCCGTTCTTTAACAACTATCGTCCACAGTTCTATTTCCGTACTACAGACGTTACAGGCGTAGTTACACTGCCAGAGGGCGTAGAAATGTGTATGCCTGGTGATAACGTTTCTATGGATGTAGAGCTAATCACCCCGATTGCTATCGAGGAAGGTCTACGTTTTGCTATCCGCGAAGGCGGACGCACAGTAGGCTCAGGCGTTGTTACTAAGATTAATTCTGTAGTATAATAATGCGCGCATAGACCTTTGGTCGGCGCATAAAAACGCTCAGCGAAGAAATATGTAATACTTT
>JAVWEG010000032.1:0-24745 GCA_036641735.1 Oscillospiraceae bacterium | reverse complement strand
ATTGCATTATACACGCTAAATTCGCCCGGCATCGGGAAAGCAATACGTTCTATCCCACTGCCGCTAAGCATTACAAATGCCGCTTTTCCCACGGAAAGCTTAATATCTCTTGCTGTATAATCTGCACTATTATCTTTAATGGAAAGTGTGATATATTCCTTTGCTTTGCCTTCTGCGCACAAGCGTTTGCCGTATTCATCGTCTATATTTACTATAGCCGTTTTCACCTGTGCAAACAAGCTTTTTTTAGCGATAAAATAGTTTTCAAAGGTAATATGATAATCTAAATGGTCTTGCGTAAGGTTAGTAAACACACCCACTTCAAAGCTAAGCCCCCACAGGCGCAATTGGTCAAGCGCCTGGCTGCTTGCTTCCATTATGGCAAACGTACACCCTGCCGCCACCATACGCGACAAAAGCGCCGCCATATCCCACGGCTCGGGAGTAGTATACTTACTTGGCAATTCCATACTGTCTATCTCTGTATGGATAGTGCCGATAAGCCCTGCTTTAAACCCTGCTTTTTCCACTATTTCTTTTATCAAGGTAGTAACTGTCGTTTTACCGTTAGTACCTGTCACCGCCACTAAACGCAAGCTTCTCGACGGATATCCGAAAAAGCTTTGGCACAATACAGCATATGCTTTGCGCGTATCCTCTACGTTTATTTCGTTTAAAAGCCCTAAATTTTCCTGTGTTACTATAGCTATTGCGCCATCTGCAAGCGCTTGCCTTGCAAAGCTGTGTCCGTCACTGCCGCGCCCTTTTATGCACACAAATACAGCCCCCTGTACTACTTTGCGTGAATCTGCGGTTACAAGGCTTACCTCGCCGTCAGGTAAGCTGCCATTAAAGCTTATCTCGGAAAACAAAGCTTTCATTTCCATAATTTCGCCCCCTTTTTAAGGTTTTGTGTGTTTATCAAATTTTAATTTTCTGCCACTACCGTAGTATCGTGAAAATCCACAGTTATCAGTGTGCCTTGCTCTACTACGCTATCCGCAGGTATATTTTGGTCCGCAGCCACAATTTTAATTGAGTCCTTCGACGGCCCTATTGTTTTAATATTAAGTCCTGCTTCCAAAAGTATTTGTTTTACTTCCTTCACAGGCTTACCTTGAGTTTCAGGTACTGTCACCTTTATCCCCTCAGCATTTTCGGCTGTATATAATATTATTTTAGAAGTGCGCGGTAGCATTGTGTTCGCCGCCGGATATTGATACGTTACACTTCCCCCTGCGCCTTCTATCTTGCTGTCAAATCCCATTTGTTCAAGCGTGCTTTGTGCTTCTGCTACACTCATACCCACAGTATTCGGAGTTTTAATATCTACTATTTTAAGCTCCTCCTCTGTATACTGCGGCTCTACTCCGAGATAAGGCATAGCTTCTCTTATTACATCGCGCACCACAGGCGCGGATAAACGTCCGCCATAAGATGAATTAGTGGGGCTATGCGGCTCGTCTAAGAACACAAGCACTACTATTTCGGGATCGTTAGCAGGTGCAAATCCCACAAAAGATGCAATGCGTGCTTCCGCATCTGCGCTTGTAAGCTTTTGGCTGGTACCGCTCTTTCCTCCTACGCGATATCCCATTACGCTCGCGTTATTACCGTGACCGCTCTTTACGCTTTCTTCCAATAAGCTGCAAATTGTTTTGCTTGTCTCTTCGCTTATCACTTGGCGCTTTACTGTAGGCTCTATAGATTTTACTATATTGCCGTTATTATCTAATATTTTGCTTACAACGTGCGGCTGCACGAGCTTACCTCCGTTTACCGCCGCTGATATCGCCGTTATCATAGATATCGGTGTAACGGTACTCGATTGCCCAAAGCTAGACGAAGCAAGCTGAACCACACCCATATTTTGCACATTATATACACGGTTAGAGCCTTCGTCCTCCATATCTATGCCTGTTTTTTCCATAAAGCCAAAGCCCTGCATATAATTGCAGAATGTAACCGTTCCCATTTTTTGCCCAAGCTGAATAAAATAGGGGTTACAAGATACATCAAGCCCCTGCGCAAAATTAAGCGTACCGTGGCCGCTTGTTTGCGCACATTTCATAGTAACACTCGGTATTACCTGATACGCACCGTGGCACGAAAAAGACGTGTTTAGATTAGCGGCACCTGAATCCAGCGCCGCAGATGCCGTAATTACTTTAAATACCGAACCCGGCTCGTATATATCCTGTATTGCCTTATTGCGCCGCTGCGCCCATAGTGCATCATTTTTAGCTTTAGAGCGCTCTTTTTCATCTGCAATACCATCTATTGTAGCTTGCACAGCTTCATCTGTTATTACAAAAGGCTCGTTTAAATCATAATCAGGCATACTTGCCATAGCAAGTATTTCACCTGTTTTTGGGTTCATAGCAATACCTACGCCTCTTTGCGTAACATTATGCTCTTTTACTGCCGCCATTAAATGCTTTTCAAGAGAATGTTGAATGTTTTCGTTAATAGTAAGTACTAATCCGCTACCCTCTACCGCATCGTATTTAGCCTCATAATCTACACCCTCCATAGTGTATCCTGCCGCATTTTTAAGCGACATTATCCTGCCGGGAGTACCCTTTAGCTCATCATTGTACACAAGCTCTAATCCCGTAACACCATCGCCGTCTACATTGGTAAAGCCTATTACCGTAGACGCAAAATTACCGTATGGATAATAGCGCTTAGAGTCTTGCCTTAAAGAAATGCCTACTATAGGGTGCTTTGCATTTTCATCATTTTTATTGTATTCCGAGATAAATTTACGTATTTCATCTGCTATTGGTTTATCTATTTGGCGCTTAATAAGCTGATAATTGCTATCGGATTTTTGCAGCTTTGCCAATACATCGCCTTGTTCAAGTGTTAATATCTCAGCGAGCTTTGCCGACAGCATATTTATATCTGTATTTGCCTTTGCCATATCGCGCGGCGATGCTTCTACCGTCCACACCATAGAGCTTTCGGCAAGTATTTTCATATCACTGTCATATATAGTGCCTCTGTTTGGTGTGATAATTTCATCGTTTAATTGCTGTGCCGCCGCTTTAGCCGAATAGTTTTGTTCGTCCTTTAATTGTAGATTTACTAAGCGATAAATAATAATGCCAAACGCAATTAACGCCACTATGGCTACTACGATACTGCGTATTATAATACTGCGAGATACATTTGGCTGTGGTTTTTTTCTTTGCTCCATAGCACGCTCCTTAGCTTTTGAAATTTAAAGCCTATTAAAATATAGGGCAGATGCTAAAAGCCCTGCCCTATATCATATTTAATTATGGTGCAAGGTATTCCATAAAGCTCATAAGTCCCGAACGTAAATTTTCGCTTGTCTTTTCTAAATTGTTTTCAGGACGCACTATTTTGTTTTCCTGCGCTAAAGTGATATAAGTAATTTGAGACTTGTCCATTTTTACAAGGCCCAACGCAGCGGCTTGCTGCTCAATGTTGCTGATATTGGTTTTCATTTGCATTTCATTGGCAAGATATGTATGCTCACTCATAGCTTCAGCGCAAGTTTTATCTATATCGTTTATTTTACTTGTCAGCTCATTGGAAATACTTTGGCTGTATAATAAGCTACCCAGCAAAAAGCTCATTACGCATATTAGCATCACCGTGCGTACGCCTTTTAATTTAAAGCGGCGTATGGCCTTTTTGTCTTCACCATTTTGCACACGCATACGTCGCTCAGGCGAGCGATTGGCAAATTTATTTAAATCATATGCTACGTTTTGCTGCAAGGTCATACACCTTCTTTCTTATTTTAAATTATATTTTTTCGATAATCCTTAGCTTTGCACTGCGTGAACGGCGATTATCCTCTTGTTCGTTAATCTGTGCCTCTATGGGCTTGCGAGTGATTATACGTGCTTTTGCTTTGCCGCCACATACACATACAGGAAAGTCCGGTGGGCAAGTACACGCCGTTGCCCATTTGCGAAATCTCTGCTTTACCACCCTATCCTCTAAAGAATGGAATGTTATAATACAAAATCGTCCGCCCGATTTTAATAAATCAAATATTTCATCCAGTCCGTCACTTAGCGCATCTAGCTCTCCGTTTACCGCAATACGCAATGCCTGAAAAGTGCGGCGCGCAGGGTTTTTATCCTTGCGCCTCACCGCCGCAGGCAATGCCGATATTATCACAGCTACTAAATCATCTGTAGTAGTGATAGGCTTTTCCTCGCGCCTGGTTACTATTTTGCCTGCTATATACCAGGCATTTGGCTCTTCGCCATATTCTTTAAATATTCTTGATAATTCTTCGCGCGATGCAGTGTTTATAATATCCTCAGCCGTAGTACCGCTTTTGCTCATACGCATATCAAGCGGTGCAGAGCCTTGATACGAAAATCCGCGCTCTCGTTCATCTAGCTGATGTGAAGATACTCCGAGGTCTAAAAGTGCGCCGTTTAAGCCGTCGAGATTATATTCTTTTAACGCTGCTTTGGCATAGCGAAAATTACTTTGTATTACTGTGGCAGGCAAGCCTTGCAAATGTGCCGTAGCCGCAGCTATAGCATCGGGATCTTGGTCTAAGCTGTACAAATGCCCTGTAGTAAGCTTTTTGGCTATTTCCCCCGAATGTCCTCCGCCGCCTGCCGTACCGTCAAGATAAATACCGTCATCACAAATGCAAAGTCCATCAAGGCACTCATTCAGCAGCACCGGAATATGTGTAAAGCTCATTTTACTATGCTCCCTTCAATTGTGCCTATCGGTTAAAAATCCAGCTCCTCCATTGCATTTGCTATCTCGCCCGAGCGCATACGCTGTGCTTGCTCATTCCAAGCTGCTGTATCCCATATTTCCGCGTGGCTACCCACTCCTATAATAGTTACGTCCTTAGTGAGCATCGCGTGGTCTCTGAGCGCTTGCGGCAATAAAATGCGCCCTTGCTTGTCCGGCTGTGCTTCTATGGCGCTCGCGTATAAAAATCTTTGAATATCTCTCGATTTCACTATGCTCTTTTCACTGAGCAAAGATGAAATTCTCTCCCACTCTTTTTCGGGAAATGCCACAAGGCAATCGTCAAGCCAGCGCGTAACAATAAAACATTCTCCCATTTGCTCACGAAAACGAGCAGGAAAATTCAGCCTGCCTTTGTCGTCAATGGCATAATTATATTCGCCTGTAAACACTATGCCATCGCCTCTCTTTCCCACTTACCCACATTTACCCACATTTACCCACTTAGTATATCTATTATACATATGTACACAAATTATTGCAATAGTTTAAATGAAAATGATATTGAAAATCGAAGTGGTTTTTACCTGCTTTTATACTTTTTATTTGGGCAATATGCTAAAAAACGGCAAAAAAAATACTGCTCGGTACAAACCGAGCAGTATTTGAATAATTATTAATCATCACATTCGTCATCAGCGCCTTCGTCTTGAGTGTCTTCGTAAACAACAGCGAAAATATCTTTTAGTGCGTCCACTAAAGTGTTTAGTTTGTTTTTCATTAAAAAGCACCTCCAAATGAATGTTTCACAGCAATTTTACTTTTGATTGTCCTACTTAAAATCTCGTCTTTGCTATATGCAAATTGACAAAAGGTTTTGTACAAGAACAATAATAATTCAAATTGCTATATTTGTCGTACAATATATAGACGATTTGCAATTACAAAATGTTTCAATTTTTAACAATTTTTGCTAAACCTATATTTTTATTGAACGTTTGTCCTCGTACATCTTTTCATCTGCAATTTTTACAAGCTCATCAAAGCTGATATTTGCATCCTTTGTTTCCGCTAAACCTATTGCTAAATTAATTTTATCTTTTTCCTGTGAATGTTCTCTATTATATAAAGCAATACTGCTTCGCAAACGTATCAATCGAGCGCTTGCATCTTCGCCCTGCACTCTATATCCCATTACAAGAAATTCGTCTCCGCCCATACGGTACACCTCGGGAGTTTCGGGGAAAATATCAAGTAAAATCTGTGCCGCAGCGTAAATCACTTCATCTCCCTGAGAATGGCCATATGTGTCATTGATGTTTTTAAGGTTATTCAAATCGCACGAAAAGCATACCGCAGGCATAAGCTTATCCCAATTTGCCTTTGCATCCTGTGAATTTTGCTCATATGCCGCACGGTTTGCAAGCTGAGTCATCGCATCGGTATGCGCAAGCTTATAATATAATTTCTGTACTTCGAGCTGACTGTTTTTAAGTGCCAATTGCGCGTGCAAAAAATCATCATCGTGAGTTAGCTGTTCACTGTGACAGCGTGCCGAAATAAATGAATAAATAACGCAATACATTGTAATATCAGTAGCCGCCACTAATAGCAGTGTAGGATAATATTCAAGACGAATAGCAATAGCCGTTGGATAATTAGCCGATACGAATATCAGTAAATATATCATTACCGACAAGAGCGCTAAATATCCCCACCCTTTTTGCATTTTGGCAACATTATCTTTAAAATGCAAGTGCAGCCTGTATGCTAAATAAGCAGCCGCTATATTCGTTACCGCAATGGTAAATATCATCGTAATATCATTATATTTAAATAAACCTTGCAGTCCTTTTACGGTTTCTTGCAGCATAAGCATTATCTGTGCCACTGAAAAAAACGCAAAAATAAATTTGTATCCGCGATAAGCCGATAAATAATATGATACACAAAATATCGGAAGCAAAATAGCTATTAATCTGCCCTGATACATTCCTATACCTAAATATTGAAGTATAAAATAAGATGCTATTGATAAAACCGCCGCTATACTTGCTACAAATGCTGAATACAAAGCCGAAAATCTTTGTGATGAAACAATACATAATATCAATAATGTGCTGCAATACAGTATCACACATAATATATTTTCCGTCATATTTTCCCCGTTTCTTAAATGCGCTTGCAAATATGTTTTCCGATATATTACTCATCGTCAGTTTCTTCGCAAAATAAAGCCAAAATTTAATAATTGCCAATAAAACCATATTTTACTAAACAGATGTTCATAATAACGATAAAAAGCCGTAAGCACCAAAAAAAATCGGTGCTTACGGCTTTTTTAAATTAATTATACTATTTTAGGTATTGTAATAGCGTGTACAGGACATTCGCTCACACATACTCTACAGCCAATACACTTTTCGTGGTCTATAAACGCAACATTATCCACTACTGTTATTGCCTGTGTAGGACACGCTTTTTCACATTTTTTACAGCCGATACAGCCTGCTGTACACGCTTTACGTGTAAGCGCTCCGCGCGCGTGATTAGCACACAAAACTACAGGCTTTTCGCTTTCTACTCTCAAAGAGATTATATGCTTTGGGCAAGCTTCTACGCAAGCTCCGCAGCCTGTACACAGCTCGGGATTTACGCGAGATAATCCGTTTTCCACTTCAATTGCGCCAAATTTGCACGCATCTTTACAATCTCCAAATCCGAGACAGCCAAATTCACAAGCAGAAGATCCCGAATACAATGCAGCGCACGCTTTGCAGGAAGCTATTCCATTGTAATCGTATTTATCTGTAGTATGGTCGTAATTGCCCTGACAAAGCACTATAGCTTTGCGCTTTGCTACCTCGCCTGCTTCTACGCCCATTATTATGCCCACCGCGTTCGCAGTATTTGCACCGCCCGGCACACATTTATTTACGGGCGCTCCCTCTGCAATCGCTTTTGCGTAATCTGCACAGCCTGCATATCCGCACGCTCCGCAGTTAGCTCCCGGTAACGCTTCCAGCACTATGCCTATGCGCTCATCCTCGTCCACGTGCATAAACTGTGCCGCAAGCACCAAAATACCTGCGCCTATAAGCCCCGTGAGCGTCACTATCAGTACAGCAAAAAATATAGTCATTGTAACGCTCCTTTCTACACCTTAAATATATGCTCTATTACACCGCCAAATCCCATAAAGGACAGGCTGGTGATGCTTGCCGCCACTAAGGTAATAGGCAAGCCCTCAAAGCATTTTGGAGGTTTCGCATCGTCAAGGCGCTTGCGCACACCCGAAAAAAGCACCATTGCAAGCATAAACCCTGCTCCTGCGCCCACTGCGCACACTAAGCTTTCTATAAAATTGTACTGGCTTTCTATATTTAATATAGTTACACCCAGCACAGCACAGTTAGTAGTGATAAGCGGTAAATACACACCAAGTGATTTATATAGCGGAGGCATAAACTTTTTAAGCACTATCTCCACAAGCTGTACCAGTACAGCAATAATCAATATAAATGCGATAGTCTGCAAATATTCAAGATGCAGCGGCACTAATATTTTATTGTATACAGGCCAAGTTACCGCACTTGAAAGTGCCATTACAAAGATAACCGCAAGCGACATACCAATAGAGCTGTTCAGCTTTTTGGATACTCCGAGGAAAGGACAAATACCCAGAAACTTTACTAATACATAGTTGTTTACAAGTATCATACTAAAGAAAATCATTGCTAATTTAGCACCCATATTTATGCCTCCCCTTCTGCGCAATGGCCTTTACTTGGGCAGCCCTCACAGCCTGCCTTGCGCTCTATCTTATGTCCTGTACGTGTTTCGATAAACACTACAAGTGCCATTAAGCAGCCAAATACGAAAAATCCGCCAGCCGGAGTAATAAATATAGTCATAGGGTCAATAAATGACGGCACTACGCTAAATCCAAATATACTGCCCGAGCCAAGCAGCTCGCGCACACAGCCCATTACCAGCAAGGTGCCTGTAAACCCAAGCCCCATTCCAAGCCCGTCAAGCCCCGAGGATATTACGTCGTGCTTAGAGGCATACATCTCTGCTCTGCCAAGAATAATGCAGTTTACCACTATAAGCGGCAAATAAACACCGAGTGCCTTATCAAGTGACGGTAAAAATGCCTTTACTACCATCATCAATATTGTAACAAAGCCTGCTATTATTGTAATAAAGCTCGGCAAGCGTACTTTATCGGGTATTACTTTGCGCAATGCCGAAATAGCCATATTGGAGCATATCAATACAAAAGTAGCCGCAAGCCCCATTCCAAGCCCGTTCATTGCAAGCGTAGTTACCGCAAGCGTAGGGCAAGTACCCAGCACTAAGCGCAGCGATGGATTTTCTTTTAATAGGCCATTAGTTACTATTTTTACTTTTTCTTTCATCGTCTACGCCCCCTTTACTGCATTAAATACATCTAATGCTATTTGTATGGTTTTTACTGCCGCATCACTTGATACCGTAGCTCCTGCTACCGCTTCAATGCCGTCTAGCGTAGCTTTTGTTTTAAACTGTTCTGTAAATTTATCAGCGCCTATCTGCGCGCCCACACCCTTTGTTTCGTTGGTGCCGTCTATATATACACCTGTTATCACACCGTCATTATCCAGTGCTACTATAGCAGGAAGCGGCTTTTGATAAAAGCCTTTGCCCTCTACGTAAATGATGTATCCGTAGCTTTCGCCCTTATACACTTCTTTTACACCATCGGCAGCAAAATCAATTTTAGTAATTGCACCTGCATCGGGCAGCAGCTTTGCGCGCAACTCCTCGGGAGTAAGCACTACCTCTACTTCTTTTTTTACCTCTGCCTTATAAATATCTATTACGCTGTTTACAGCAGCTACCGCAGCCGAAGATGATATCGTAGCACCTGCTATTGCATCAATATCACCGAGCGAAATATTTTCTACAGGCTTACCGTTAAACTGTGCAGCGAAGCTCTCTTGTAATATTTTTTGCCCAAGTCCCGGAGTTTCTTCGTTCGCCATAAATTTCACTTTGGAAATATTATGGTCTTTATCTATTGCCACCATTACAGGTACTGCTCCGCCGTATCCTTTAGCCTCGGCTGTAAACACGTAGCCTACATCGTTGTCGGACTTAAACATACCCGTAACACCCTCGCCCGTTTTATCAATAGGCGAAAATCCTGTGGCGGTGGGCAATAGCTCTTGGCGAGCTTCGTTTGCCACCTTAATATTCATTTCTTTTATAATAGGCGCAGTAATTGTATTTACTACGGCAAGCAAAAGGCTGGTAATTAAGCATATTACTGTAAGCACTGTAATAGGCTTAAATATCTCTTTCCAGTTTGATTTAATAAATATTAATACCGCATTATCCTTTTTGTCTGCACTATCCACTGTAGTATTTTTTATATCTTTATTCATTTTTTAATACCTCCCAGCGGCTTTTGACGCGTAAGGTCATTAATATAAGGTACAAATAAATTCATTATCAATATTGCATATGATGTACCCTCTGCCATATTGCCGTAAAAACGTATTACGCAGGTTATCACACCGAGACATATGCCGAAAATCAGCTTGCCTAAACGTGTGAACGGGCTTGTAACATAATCTGTAGCCATAAAAAATGCGCCAAACAGCATACCGCCCGATAAAAGCTGTAATATAACATCTTGCCCCGAAATAAGGCTCATTACAGCTACCGTACCTATAAAAGAAAATGGTATTATCGGTGATATAACACCGACTAATATTAAGAACAAGCCGCCCAAAATAATAGCTATTGCGCAAGTTTCGCCCAGTACACCTCCGTGCGTGCCAAGCAATAAATCAATAAACATTTCACTGCCCTTAATGGAATTGCCCGCCACAAACGGAGTAGCAGATGCCAATGCATCGATATGTGATTTCGGAAATCCGTATGCTGTCATACGTCCTGCAAATCCTACTGCAAGCACTATACGTCCCACTATAGCAGGATTTGCAAAGTTGCATCCGATACCGCCAAAAAGCTGTTTTACCACCACTATCGCAACAAATGAACCGATTACCGCTATCCACAGTGGAATAGTAACAGGCAGATTAAGCGACAATATTATACCTGTTACTACAGCCGACATATCTCCTATAGGAATAGGTTTCTTCATCAAAAAGCAATATAGCCATTCAAACAATACGCCTGAAAGCGTGGTTACTGCTATTACAAGCAATGCTCTAAAGCCAAATATAATTGTACTTGCCACAATAGCAGGCACTAATGCCAGTACTACTGCGGTCATTTTGCCTCTTGTAGAGGATTTATCGCAAATATGCGGAGATGCCGTAACTAAAAGCTTCGTATCTTCCATTACCTATCTCCCCCCGTCTTTTCAAAATCTTTTGCCATATTCATAGTTTGTGTTACAGGACGCTTTGCAGGACATACATAGCTACAGCATCCGCAGCCCATACACAAATCTATCATCATCTTAGATAGCTCGTGCGCATCTCTGCGTGAATATGCGCTTGCCAATTCTACAGGAGACAGTCCCATAGGGCAAGCTTCTATGCAACGTCCGCATCGTATACACGGCTGTGGCTGCGGCAAAACAGCAAGCTCCTTGCTAAATACAAGCACTGCATTGGTTTGCTTTAATATCGGCGAGCTTGTATCCACCACGCTCAGTCCCATCATAGGGCCGCCCGTGATGATTTTGGCTGCCTCTTTAGTAAACCCTCCGCAAAAGCGGATTACATCGTCAAGGCTTGTCCCAATAGGTGCAAGCACGTTCTTAGCGGTTTTGACACAGTCTCCGTCTACGGTAACACGCTTTGCCACAAGCGGCATACCTGTATTAAGGTATTTACCTATTGTAGATACAGTGGTAACGTTTAGCACTAATACACCTGCATCGCTTGGCAGCTTGCCGCGCTTCACTTCACGTCCCGTAGTCTTTTTTATCAGCACCTTTTCAGCACCCTGCGGATATCTGCTGGCAAGCGGCTTTACGTTAATATTAGCACTGCCTTTGGTAAGACTGCACATAAGGTCTATCGCTTCGGGCTTATTGCGCTCTATGGCGATAATTGTTTTGTTAATATTAAGATATTTCATCACGGCTTCAATGCCCAGTAACACAGTAGCCGAGCATTCAAGCATTTCGCGTGTATCGGCTGTAATATACGGCTCACATTCCGCCGCATTTATTACAAGCGTATCCACATCATCGGGATTTTTAGGTGACAGCTTTACCGCTGTGGGAAAGCCTGCACCGCCAAGCCCTACAAGGCCGCAGTTTTTTACAGCCTCAACGAATGAAGCTGTATCTGTAACATTTGGAGGTATTATCTCTGGATCTTGTGTAGCTTTACCGTCTGAGTCTATCACCACGCACTGCACTTTACTGCCCGTAACATACATAATTTCCTCAATGCCCGATACAACTCCCGATATACTTGAATAAACATTAGCACTTACAAAGCCCTGTGCTGTGCCTATACAAGTACCTACATATACTACATCGCCCTTAGCTACACACGGTACTGCCGGTGCGCCAATGTGCATCTGCATAGGTATCACTACACGCGGTGGGCTAAGAAGCTGCGACGTTTGCTTTGCCGCAGTACTTTTTTCGTGTGGTACTGCCGCGCCAAGCGCCGCGCGTTTAAAATAATCAAACATATTTGACTTAATTCCTCATTTCAATAGAGTATTAGCTATTTAAAGCCTTAGAGTAAAACATAATGTGACATACGTTTTTATTTTAACATTATATTTATAGTAGTCAAGTGATATTGCGATAGTTATTTAATTAACGCAATAAAATATTCAAGAAATGTATTCATTTATATGAATTTATGTTATACTAATAATATTGGCAATACTATTTACGGTTTATACGTTTTGAGGTGATGCTCTATTGTCTTTGCTCATTCCATATAGTGACATTCATCTGCCCATAGAGGCGGTACCTGCTGTAAAGCTTACTCATTTTATGGGTGAAGCGCTCAGCGGCAATGTATATGCTTATGCCAAGCTTTATTCGCTTAGCGGCGCACTTGTGTGCGAGCTATCCCGATTTGAAGAAAAGCCTTGTGAATACGTGCGTATGGGTATTGCGCTTGGCAATGCAGACATACCAGACAAGCTGCTATTTTACTCTGTTGCCTTTAACGGAAACGCTTCTCTTAGCCTATACAGCGGCGGTGCGCTTTTACGTGAGCTTGCCGCAAGTACCCCTTCATTTGCAAGCGGTGCCGACGAGCAGGGGCAGTATGTAAATGCGTCATTCACTATTTCTGCTGATACATTACGCGAACAGTTTAATGCTGTATTGTCACCTAAAAGCGTATGGGCGTGTAATGTTTACAGCTACGACACAAGGCAGGCTGCGTTTGGCAGTGCATTTGCAGCAGAGCTTAGCAAAGGCATCTATTCATCAGATAGCTTAACCACTTTTATGCCTATATAGACATTACAATATTTTAAGGAGAGTGTTATTATGTTTAAAGCGTTATTAAAAATTTTGGCAATATTCGGTGCTGTATTTGCCGCTCTTGCAGGATATTCCTATTGGAAAAAACAAACAGGCTCTGACTATATTGAGATATACTCCGATGATGACGATGAATTTTAGTTAAAATTTCTCAAATAAAAGCGAAAAAGGCAGGTGTGTTCATCTGCCTTTTTCGCTTTTTGCATATTAACCCAATGCCACGTCCATTATCATCATCACCAAAAACCCTGCCATTACTCCGAGCGTGCCTGTGTTGGAATGTTCTCCGAAATGAGCTTCGGGAATAAGCTCCTCCACCACCACAAATATCATTGCGCCTGCCGCAAATGACAAAAACCACGGCATTAACGGTGTAATGCTTCCTGCTATCAGCACTGCCAATATTCCGCCTATCGGCTCTACAATGCCGCTTAATGCGCCATATGTAAACGAGCGTGTACGTGACAGCCCCTCGCGGCGCATAGGCAGCGATATTGCTGCGCCCTCAGGAATATTTTGCAAGCCTATACCCATTGCAAGCGCAAAAGCGCTCGCCACGGTAACGCTCTGTGATGTGCCGCTTACTGCAAGCGCACAGGCAAGCCCTACAGCCATTCCTTCTGGGATATTGTGCAGTGTCACCGCAAACACCAGTAAAGTGGTGCGCCGCAAGCTAGAGCTTGGCCCTTCTTTAGTATTTGTGACAGCGTGTAAATGCGGCATTAACGCATCTAATCCCAGTAAAAACAGTCCTCCCAGCACAAAGCCGCCTGCCGCAGGTATCCACCCTATATGCCCTTGCTCCTGTGCCATTTCTATAGCAGGTATCAGCAAGCTCCATACTGATGCCGCTATCATTACCCCAGCCGCAAACCCCAGAAAAACACGCTGAAACGCAGGCTTTATTTCCCCTTTAAAGAAAAATACTACGGCAGCGCCAAGCGCCGTCATAGCGAAGGTAAACGCTGTGCCTACAGCAGCTAAACCAATCGGTGAAAAATTCATCATATATTATCCCTCCTATAACTTCTTATTCCATTATATATCAAAAAGGTGTTTTTGTGCTACTGTTTTTATTTTAATATCATTGACGTAATACCCTTTACAATGTATAATTGGTGCAAAAGGGGGATTTATTATGGATAAAAAAGCTTTTGATTTACTTACCCTCGGTGAAATAATGCTACGTCTTTCGCCACCGAGCAATGAGCGCTTACAGCGCGGTGATATATTTGAAAAACGTGCAGGTGGCAGTGAGCTTAATGTGGCATCAGGTGTAGCCTTGCTTGGGCTTCGCACAGGTATTATCTCTAAGCTTCCCGACAACGAGATGGGCAGTTATATTAAAAATCGTACCCGATTTGTAGGTGTATCAGACGACTACCTTATATATGACAAAAGCGATGATGCGCGCCTTGGAATATATTATTACGAAAACGGTGCAGCTCCGCGCAAGCCGTCGATAGTATACGACCGCAAATCATCTTCAATGACACGTATATCACTGGACGATTTGCCAAATGAGGTATATTCAAGCACAAGATGCTTTCACACCTCGGGCATTACTATGGCATTGTCACCCGAAATGCGTAAAATGGCTACAGAAATGCTGCGCCGCTTTAAGGCAAATGGCGCGCTCATTTCGTTTGATGTGAATTACAGAGCAAATTTATGGAGTGAAGAAGAAGCGCGCAGTGCCATTGTAGAGCTGCTACCTTATATAGATATTTTGTTTGTATCGGAAGAAACCAGCCGCCGTATGCTGCAAAAGAGCGGTGAGCTTGAGGACATTATGCGCTCATATTGCAAAGATTACGGTGTAAAGATGGTAGCCACCACGCAGCGCATAGTAAAAAGCCCTCGCAAGCATAATTTCGGTTCTGTGCTTTACGACGGTGAACACGATCGTTTTTATTCTGAACCCTCGTACGAGGATATAGATGTGGTAGACCGTATCGGCTCGGGCGATGCATATGTGGCAGGCATATTATTTGGTATGCTAAAATACAACGATGTAGCAAAGGCTCTTAGCTTTGGCAATGCTACTGCCGCAGTAAAAAACACTATTCCGGGCGATTTACCGTCCTCGGACTTTAAAGAAATTTCGCGCATTATAGACGTGCATAATGCCACCGGATATATAAGCGAGCTTAACAGATAATAATCAGTAAAAAGCGGCGGATTTTAAAATCCGCCGTTTTTTATATTAATTAGTATTACAAGCTGTTTGCCGCATCATATGCAGTGCGAATAGCATTTGAAATATCGGCAGGTTTATCTGCGCAATCGCCTACTTGCAGTACCTGTATGCCTTTTGCCTGCAAATCTTGCGTGTCAAACTGCACCGCTTTAGCACCAATTGCCATAACAACAAATCCGCAAGGCAAGCTTATTTCCTTACCCTCTGCATCTTTGCATATCACTGCATTTTTGGTGATGGACTGCACGGTATGCGAAGTAAAGGTTTGCACCGAATGTTCTTTAAAATCCGCAAGAAGCGTAGGCATTACAGTAGTGCTTTCGCCTGTAGCTATTTTATCAAGCATTTCCACTATACTTACTTTACAGCCTTGCTGTGCTAAGTATTCCGCCGTTTCGCACCCTACCATACCGCCGCCGATTATCACTACATCGCCAAATGCCCGTGCATCTCCGCTCAATACCTTCCACGCATCTAAAACATTAGCGCCGTCTGCGCCGTCTATATGAGGTGCTGCGCTTACAGCGCCCACAGCCACTATTACAGCCTCTTGCTTATCATTTAGTATTTGCTCTGCATTTACTTTTTTCCCAAGCTGTAAATTAATGTGTTTATCATACATTTCATTTATTAAAAAGTCCGTAGCACGTTTTAATTCCGCCTTGCGCGGAGGTGTCATCGCTATATTTATTTGTCCGCCAAGCTGCGCCGCGCTCTCGTATAAAGTAACCGTGTGTCCCTTTATTGCAGCTACGCGCGCCGCTTCCATACCTGCCATACCGCCGCCCACTATGGCTACACGCTTAATTTTATCTGCTTTTGTAATACTGCGAGTTTCTTCGTATCCGTTTTCTGCATTTAAAACGCAAGATAAGAACGAACGGTTTTGAATATTATCCGTACAGCCCTTATTGCAGCTTACACAGCGGCGAATACACGCGCTTTTTCCTTCTGCTGCTTTATTTGCCCAATCAGGATCTGCCAGCATAGGTCTGCCCACTGCCACCATATCCGCTTTACCTGCTTCTAATATTGCTTCTGCCATCTCGGGATCTATAATGCGCCCCACACAGCTTACAGGAATATTAACAGCTTCTTTTACGCGCGCCGCGATATCCACAAAAAAGCCATAAGCCTGCACACCCATAGGAGGGATAGTATCCGCAAGGTCACCTGTATGGTTAGCTTGAGCTACGTGCAGCATATCCACACCGTCCTCCTCCAGCCACTTAGCAAACTGCAAAGCATCCGCTTCATCAACGCCGCCCTTGCCGCGCTTTTCGGTAACTATGGCAAACTTATAGTCTATCACCATATTAGGTACGGCATTTTTAATAGCTTTTACAAGCATACGTGCAAAGCGTGTACGATTTTCAAGGCTGCCGCCAAATTTATCTGTACGATGATTCATTCTAGTGCTTGCGAGTGTACCTGTAAGGCGGTCGCCGTGTATTTGTATTACATCCACCCCTGCTTTTTCGGCACGCACTGCACATTCGCACATTTTATCTATTATTTTAAGCAATGCTTCTTCAGTTACCTCATCTGTAAAATGCGCCATATCGTGATGAAGCTTCGCGCGCACCTCTGCCATTTTACCCTCGGCAAACATTGCATTCAATGCATCGCAATCGTATTCGGGATGAAATATCTGTACACCCAGCTTCGCACCATATTGGTGTACACTGTCGGCAAGTAATTTAAACGACTCTATTTGGCTGTCGTCAAACAGCTTTGGTGTAGGGCTGAATGTGCGTATAGGACACACATCTCCAAGCACTATATATGCAGCTCCGCCCTTTGCAAGCCTTGTGTAAAAAGCTCTGCTTTGGTGGCCGATACTGCCGTCCTTTTCCTCATATCCCGTAGTGAGCGGCGGAAACATTACACGATTTTTCAGCGTGAGATTACCGATTTTAATTGGTGTATTTAATATCATATTAATTCCTCTTTTAAATTTATTTGCAAAAATCCACAGCATAAATGCTGCGGATTTTCACTTTTTTATTTAATGTATTCTTTGCAAAAACTTAATACCGCGTCCTCGCAGCCCTGCCTTGCAGATATAGATGCAAAATTATGGTTGCCTCCGTCTATTTCTATATATTGGCAATCTTTATAGCCCTCTATATATTTACGGCAGGTTCCTTCGTCTACAAGATTATCTTTAGTGCCGCGGATAATCACCGTTTTGCCATTATAACCTTTTGCATCATCAAATGGATTGTATTTTGCAAGGTCGTAGTTAAATGCAGTAGAAAAGCGCAGCCCCTCAACATCGGCAAATTCTATGCCTTTGTTTTTCATTTCATCGGCGCGTTCTTTACAGCCATACCACATCCCTGCCCCAGGACACATTAATACAAGTGCGCGCGGCTGTATTTTAGGCGCAGCGCTTGCCGCCACCATTCCGCCCATACTTTGCCCCGACAATATTATATTGTCGGCATCTGCAAACACTTGCGTTTTAAGCCAATTATACAAGTCCTCAGTGTCCTCAAGCGTAGAAGTGAAGGTCATATCTTCAAATTCGCCGTCGCTCTCTCCGCATCCGTAAAAATCAAATCTTGCCGAGGAAATACCATTTTGTGCAAGCATTCTTGCCATATGCGTATGCGCATATTTATAGCCCGAACGGCTTCCGCCAAATCCGTGCAAATTAAGCACAAATGCAGTTTTTTTTGTTTCGTCGGCAATATTGAGTATTCCGCGCAAAATATATCCGTGGCGCGAAGGCACCTCTACTTGCAATACTTTCATCAGTTCACCTATTTTCTCTTATTTGCTTGCCGCTGCACGCTTTGCAGCAAGCTGCTCTAGCATTTCGGCAGTTTTCGCCTTAGTAAGCGGATATACAAAATATAGTATCAGCACTGCTGCTGCATATCCCACTACGTAAATACCTGTATATGCTTTCCATATACTGTTAGTTACAGCTTCTGTCTGCACAGCAGTGTTAACATTATAGCCTATAAAGCCAAGCACAAGGCTAGTGGCAGAGCCTGACACAGCACTTGCAAGCTTGCGGAAGAACGAATACGAAGAATACACAATGCCTTCGTTGCGCTCGCCTGTTTTCAGCTCGTGATAATCTATGGCATCATTTACCATAGCCCATACAAGTACTTGCAATCCACTTGCGCCAAGATAGCAAATGCCATTCAGCACAATGAAAAGTATCGGATTTTTTACAGGGAATATAAACATAATAGCAAAGATTATCGCTGCAAATCCTGCACCGTACATACACCATTCTTTTTTACCGAATTTTTTGGCTACAAATTTAGTAAGCACAAATGTGATTATGGCATATACCGTGCTAAGCATACCGGAAATAGCCATTAGCTTTACATTGCCAAAATAATCTCTGAACAAATATGTATTTAATCCGTTTACTATGCTTGCGCCTATCATACCTGCAAGAGACGAGAACATCATACCCAAAAGCGCTTTATTACGTGCTATTTCTTTAATAACGTGCCACCAATTAAACTTAACAGCTTGTGTGCGCTGTGGCAATATAACACGCTCTTTACATAGTACGCAGGTTACCTGAATACAAATAAGCCCGATAAGTGCGCAAATAGCAGCAAGCATTAAGAAATTGCCTGCTACAGGCTGATTGTCTTTATAAAGTACAAGCGGTCCTGTCATTATTATTACAGTCATAAATATTGTGCCGCCCATACTGCGGAAACGTGATAAGTCTGTGCGCTGGTTAACATCGTCTGTCATTACACTGGATAGCGAGCCAAACGGCACGTTAACGCAGGTGTACAGTGCCTCATACAGCACATAGCTGATAAACATATATGCAAGGCGCAAGCCGTACTGCATATTGCTCACATTTACAAATCCCAATACGCACAATATTGCCATTGGGAACGAAAACGCGCGCATCCACGGGATAAATTTGCCGCCCTTGCTCGCCTTGCGCGAGTCGAGAATTGCACCGATAATAGGATCGTTTACAGCATCCCATATTTTAGTAATAAACATAAGTATTGCTATGTGAAAAGGGTTTACCTTTAGCACCAATGTGTAAAAGGTAGCTAAAAACATTGCACGATATTGTTCTGTGCAGCAGCCGCCGAGATCTCCGAGCATATAGCCGATTTTGTCTTTCATCGAAAATGGTCTCATAATATCCTCCTTTTTTTGTGTGTTAAATTATTATCGCAAGCTTGTAATTTTATTATAACTACGCAGGTTTCATATTCATATACATTTCTTGCTAAAAAGCTATTAAATATTGATGTAATATGTTATTATAATAGTAAATTACCGCAAAACACAATAACTTTAGTCATTATATACAAATAATTGGAGGCAAAATGGACAGTTCGACATATTCTATTAAAAAGCTCGTTTTCACAAAAGACGAAAGCAAGCCTATTTATTCTAAAGACTCACATAGTATATTGCTGATAACACACGGAAAATGTATTGTAAAAACAAGCGAAATCGTTTTCCCTTGCGCACAAGAGGACATAGTGCTGATTAAGCCGAATACGCGTGCGTATTTGCAATATTCAAGCGGCAAATATCAAGCCGAGCTGTATTTACTATCTCTTTCGCCTGATTTGCTTACATATTTATCCGATGAAGGTGTAAATCTTGCGCCGTGCTTTGATGTAGTACCTAATAAAACGATAATTGTGCGCGGAGACTCGGGGCTTGTAATGCTGATAAAAAGCCTTTGTATAAAGCTAGAGCATTTACCGCAGGAGCGCAGTTTTTTTGCATCCGATTTATTTGAAAAATCGCTTTTGCAAATGCTTACCGTGCTTATACTGCGCGTGTGTATTCAAGCGGAAATGCAAAAGCGACCTCGCAGCCACAAAACATTAATAATAGATGATATTTTTGCATTTATTCACGAACATTTAAATGAAGAAATAAGCCTTGAGCGCTTAGAAAAAGAATTTTTTGTAAGCAGGTATCACATAGCGCGCGAATTTAAGCGGCAAACAGGTGACAGCGTACATTCCCATATAGTGAAAGCCAAGCTCAATATGTGCAAAAAGCTGATATCCGACGGTAAACCCATTACCGAGGTATATCAGCTCGCAGGCTTTGGCGGCTACAATAACTTTTTCAGAGCGTTTAAAAAAGAATTTGATATGACACCAAAGGAATATTATAATATGAGGCATAAATAAAAGGGTATTTTGCTTATTATTCTTTTGAAAACGCTATTTTTGATGCTGTCCAGCCGCTGTTTAGTTTTTTCAGTGTCATATGCATTTTATAGTTTATGCCTATTACATCATTCGCTTGTGTTTCGGTTTTCACATCCTCTGCAAGGTATGGTAAATTGCTTAAATCGCTTGTGTAATTTAAAAAAGTGCCTTCTTTGCTAATACATATTCTAAATCCTTCATAAAATCCGTGCCTATTATCTAATATGTATTCGGGTATTTTATCTATCGGATACGGAAATGGCTCTTTAAAAAGTGAGTTTTCATTTGGATATGTGCCGTCTTTATAATTTTGCAGCACCTTGCCACATTCGCGGCTCACCTCGCGCATATTATCCACTGTAAATGGCATCGGTGCGCCTATATCATATGTATAGCTATCGGGATTATACTCCCATTTTGTGCCATCGGCGCTCAAGGTAAGCTCATATTCCGCCATATATTCTATATAATGCGTATTTTGTTTTCCTGTAGCAAAATCCGTATACGGTTCATTTTCCGATTTGTAAATTAACACTACAGGCACTACCCACGGGCCAATTCCGCTTTTTAACACATCTGTATCATACGCAATACGTGGTATGGATATTATCATACCTATGTAGTTTTCACTAGCTCCTGTAGGCGCATCCACTTGCATATCGCTCCAAGTTTTGCCGCCGTCTTTAGTGCGATGAATGATATTGCTTTCACCAGTATATTGTATATATCCCTCGGCGGGCGTTACAAATACCGCGCTTGCAATTTCACTGCATACACCACGGTTTGGATCTTGCTCGCGCTGCCAGCTAATACCACCGTCGTGAGATGTGTATATTCTTAAATATTGCTGTGCATTGTTAAAGCTTGCAGAGCTGATAACAAGCCATCCGTCCTGTAATGTGGTAAAGCCGATGCTTACCCTGTTGCCAAATTCATATTGTGTAAATTCCTCATCTTTTTCTATCTCGCCGTACTTCCAATTAGCCCCTGCATCATCTGAATACAATATTTCAAAATCTGCGCCTAAGCCTACAGCATATGCCACTTTGTTTCCGCTTACAAAAACAGATGACTGATTATAGTACATATTTACATATTGCCTATCGAGCGTGATAGTGCGCTCGCTCGCTCCGTTTATGGCATTTTTCCCTACTAAAAGCCTCGCTTTCTTATTTTCATAATCATACGATTGTACATATCTTTCGGGATATATTATATTGTCATTTGCTGTGCTTACAGTAGGCTGTGCAGATATTGCAAGCGTGCTTTCAGATTTGCTCTTATTATCAAGGCTTACACTGCACGACGTAAACGCTAAGCATAATATCAGTGGAATTATAAGCTTTTTCATATTACGCTTTCCCCTTTACCTGTGATTTTAAATCGTATGGTACTAGCTCTATTTGCGGCTTTATAATAGAAAGCGCATCTATATGCTCTTGTATTTCTGCATTGCTCATACCAATAGCTATCGGATTATCAGCATCTGTTTCCTTTGCCACTGCATATTTGGGCATATCTTCTGTGCTGTCGGGTGTTTTGCGTTGTATAGGCGCGCCGCCTTTCCAATTAGGATTTATCTCTTTATTGTATACATTCCCTTTGCCTACAGTGTTGTCGTAGCATCCCACAAAAGAGCCAAGACATCTTGCATTGCCATACACTTCCAGCTTTACATTTGCAATACATCCGTCTATGCTTGGCAATCCGCTGCTTGCAAAGCCGCCTATATATCCGCAATCAAGCCCGTTCCATCTAGATATGCTTTCGGCTTTAGCGTTTGTAATTTTATTCTCACTAAAAGCACGCAAAACTCCGCTTGAATAGCAATCTTTAACAAGCGCATCATACGCTATCTGCCCTGCAAACCCTCCGCAAAAGCTCGCGCCCTCTACAAGCGCATCTGTATAGCAACGCTCTATTCTACCAAGAGATGAAACCACTCCCACAAAGCCGCCCACATAATCGCTTTGCCCGTACACCTTACCTATAAATCCGCAATCCTTTATAAATCCCTGACATACATTTGCAAAGCCGCCTACACTGCTACCCGACACGCGCCCTGCTACTATCAGATTTTCAACACTACTGCCTGCGGCAATATTGACAAAAAAGCCCGAGCCGTCTATATCCAAATTGTAAATGGTATGTCCGTTTCCGTCTATTGAAATACGGCTTACTATATCACTGATATTTATAGGCAGCCACTCTCTGCCTTTCATATCAATATCCGCCGATATCACGTATTTTTGCTTCAGCTTTGCTGTGCCGTTATTTATGCTTTCGGCACAATTTATCAGCTCATCGGCTGTAAAGATTGTTATTTCGCTAATTGCCACATTACCTTGCGTTGCCATATTTTGTTCTATCGGCTCTATACTATGCTCCGCTACAGGCTTTGTTTCTTTAGGCGCTTGTTCGGGCTTAAACGCTACTGCGCAGCCAAACAATAAAGCAGTGCAAAGCAATAACGACACGCTGATTATTCCTACACGCTTTTGCTTAGTATCGAAAATATTACTAAAGCGGCGGCGCAAGCCACGATTGTTTCCGTCGAAAAAATATGTTGTAAACGCGGCAGCGCGTAGTGGGCATTTGCCTAAAGTATCCAGCAGCGCGTTTGAATACGCTTTACGAAAATTACTGTCGTTTCCTCTCACTACCGCGCTGTCGCAAGCAAGCTCCATACTGCGGTTGCCCTCACGGCACATTATCCAAACAAGAGGGTTAAACCCATGTACACATTTAGCCAGCGCAAACAAAACTTTAACGGCTAAATCGTGCCTTTTATAGTGCATAAGCTCGTGACACATCACAAATTGCCAATGCTTATAATTATAGCTTGCATACGGCGGCAATAAAAGCGTGGGGTGAATTACTCCCACAAGCATTGGGCTTGTGATGCCTGCACATTGCGATATATCGGGCAAATGCTTTATCCCCATTTGCTGAGCTGTATGCTCTGCAATATCAATGATATTAATATTCGGCTTACTGTCTTTCCATCTTTTTATTTTGCGTTCAAAATGTATTCTGCCTGATATTTGCAACGCAGCATACAATATAGCACCCGTCAGCCAAATACCTGCCAGTACCTTTGCAAAATCAAGCTCCATTATCGGTGGCTTATTGGTTTGCGTTGGCGCTTGTATTTTGGAAGCCTCCGCATTTATTTCTTCTTGCGGCTCTTGTGTTATTTCAGTACCGACTATTGGTTTAGGCGATGAATTTACGGCTTCGTACTCATTCACCGTAATCACCATATCCTGTGTATTTGGCAATGATATTACAGCAGCTTTAGGCAAAGTGAAATTAAACGGCACTAATATCCGCAATGCAAACACAGCCCACACTACGCACATAATATGTGCCGGAAAGCGTTTTGCCAATATAGGGCGCAGCAATAAAAACAAAGCTATCGCTATAGAAACCGCAAGCGACACCCCGATATATGCCAAAAACAATTTTTCAAACATCGCTTATCACCTCTCAAAACAAGCTTTTAAAGCTCGCTCTTGTCGTCTTCTGCCGATTTTTCATCTACAAATCTGCGCAATGCCGCTAAATCCTCTGTACTTAAAGTTTTAGAACCGCAAAACCCTGCCAAAAAGTTTTTAAGAGAGCCTGCGTAAAAACGGTCGAGTACCGTTTGGCTTTCGCTTATACGATATTCGTCCTCGGCAATAAGCGGAGCATAAAAATTGCTCTTGCCTTGCTTTACACAAGAAATATATCCCTTATCGGCAAGACGAACAAGCAATGTAAATACTGTGCTTTGGCTCCAGCCCTTTCGTGTTTGCAATATCTCTGCTATACGCGCGCCCGATATTGCTTCATCGCTCTCCCATATAGCTATCATCGCTTCCAGCTCTGAATCAGGCAATTTTTTAATTGTATTCATAATATCCTCCAATTACAAACGTAAGCTTTATATTTATAGCTTACACTTGTAAGTACAATTTGTCAAGTATTATATTTCTGCTTTGTGCATATGCATTTTTGGCGCAATAAAGGCACAATGGCTTTTATCGCCACTGTGCCTTTATATTACTTAACAATTAATATTTTTCACCCATTGTCTGTGCTGTTTCGTCCGCTTGCTTTTGTATGCGCACAGCTCCTGCTGAGGCTGTACTGTCAGATTTTTTTAGCTTAAAACGAGCTACAAGCTGATTT
>JAVWEG010000031.1:0-25635 GCA_036641735.1 Oscillospiraceae bacterium | reverse complement strand
CATAAATTCTGTAACAAGCCATATTTATCTCCTTATAATTTAGCCGCAAGGGCTTTTTGTCCTATATCCATACGCTTGTGCATACCCTTAAATTGCACTATATCCGCCGCCTTATACGCATTATCCACAGCCTCCTGCAAGGTGTCCGCCACAGCGGTAATGCCAAGCACTCTGCCGCCTGCCGTAGCAATTTCTCGTCCCAAAAGCTGTGTACCTGCGTGATATGCCACAGTGTTTGGCACAAACCGTATTTCTCCGCTCACAAGCCCCGTTATGCGCTTGCCTGTCTCGTATTTTACAGGATATCCTCCGCTTGCCAGCACTACACAGGCAGCATATTTATCGCTAAATTCAATATCGGTCTGCGCTAAACGCTCCTCTGTAACCGCTTGCATTACCTCAAATAAATCTGTTTTTAATAGCGGCAACACCACTTGCGTTTCAGGATCACCAAATCGGCAATTATACTCTATCACCTTAGGCCCTACGCTCGTGAGTATCAGCCCAAAATACAAACAGCCCTTAAAGGTGCGCCCCTCTGCATTCATTGCATTTATAGTGGGTATAAATATTTTTTTCATACACGCACTTGCTATTTCCTCAGTATAATACGGATTTGGCGCTACAGCTCCCATTCCGCCTGTATTTAGCCCTTTGTCGCCGTCAAGCGCACGCTTATGGTCCATACTGCTCACCATCGGCACAATAGTGCGGCCGTCTGTAAAGCTAAGCACGGATACTTCAGGCCCTGTCAGAAACTCCTCTATTACCACGCTGTCTCCTGCCGCACCAAATTGCTTATCGCTCATCATACTATGTATAGCTTTTTGTGCTTCTTGCTCGTCTGCGGCTATTATTACGCCTTTGCCAAGCGCAAGGCCGTCTGCCTTTATCACTATTGGATACGCTGTGTTCTTTTTAATATAAGCGCTTGCCTCAGCTTCATTTGTAAATGCTTCGTACTCGGCTGTAGGGATATTATATTTTTTCATCAGGCTCTTGCTGAAAACCTTGCTGCCCTCTATTGCAGCAGCAGCTTTGCTCGGGCCAAAACAAGGTATGCCCTTTTCTTCCAGCATATCCACAAGCCCTGCTACCAGTGGGTCGTCTGGTGCCACTACCACATAGCCAATGCTTTGCATTACGCAAAATTTCACTATTTCATCAAGCTCGCTCGGCTTATGTGGCACACAAGTAGCATCAAACCCAATGCCGCCGTTTCCGGGCGCAGCAAACACCTCTGTAACCGCAGCGTTTTCTTTCAGCTTTTTAATAATGGCGTGTTCTCTGCCGCCTGCTCCTACTACCAGTACTTTCATTTTGCTAAAACTCCTATCCACTTCCGCATAAAGCGGCAATATTTTAAATCAAATATATCGATATATCTTCGTTTTCAAAATCAGCCGTCATATCGCACGGCTTTTCAAAATCTCCTGCGGCATTTTCAGAATACACAATAGCACCGATATTATGCTCCTTGCACAGTGCTTTTATCTCGTTTGCACTAAGCTTACCGCCAAAAATATTATTTACTACATCAAGCCTTGCGCTTACCTCGTCTTTTGGCACTCCCATATTAGACACAGCATATTTAAAGCTTTCCATATAGCTTTGTCTTTGTGATAACGCACTGTAAACATTGGATAATCCCTCTTGCGCCGCGCCCGAATGTATGCGATTAGTGATAAAGAGCTTATCCTGCGGCAATAAAGCATTAAGCATCTGCATACCTTCCTCGTCCTTTGCCGTAAGGCTTGTATACGAGGTTCTGTTTTTTTCGCTGTTTACAGCTAATATTCCTTTGTTTATGCAGTACGCATAAGTAAATATCGCCGTAATAACGCTTAATAATGCAAAGCTCGCCAATATGCCTTTACATAAAATGCGCAAAGCTTTTCTGCGTTTATTAATTTGCACTAAAAGCTTGTCAATATTATCTACAGCCAGCATTGCCGCAAAAAATAATGCCGCGAACAAAAAATATACTTGGCTGAACGAGCCGTGGTCAAACAAGAAAAACCCTAAAAGCCCACCTATCACCACTGCATTTGCAAGCACTCTCTCGCCTTGCAGCCTTGCGATATTTTTAATGTCACCATAAAGCCCTGCCGCATATACCGTCATCACCGCAGGCTGAATACAAAATATTGTGCAAAGTATCAATATCGGTAAAGCCAAATATCCATAAATTGCACCTTTAGCCATAAAGAGCGCAAAATAATTTTTAAAATAGGTTTTGCTCAATGTTCCCGTAAGATTAAATGCGATGCTTGTATCTGCACCACCGCTAAAAAACGTAGCATACAGTAGTGCAAATCCGCCTCCGATAATAAGTGCAAAAATAATTTTTGCCCATATATCGCGCCTGTTCGTAATACACAATAAAGCAAGGCTTAATACCACGGCTATTGCCACTACACCTGCAATAGGCCCTTTGGCAAAGCACAGCAGGAAAAAGCTTAATATCCCTGCCGAAAACAAAGCTTTTTGCCTAAATCCGTCACGGCACAAAAGGCAAAATATTGTAATAAATGCCGCAAGCAAAATTGTGGCAGTAGCCATACCGTTAATATTAGTGAGCAAATGTATAATATATGTATTGCCAAACACACTCACTTTTGTAAACGACTTATGTAAGCTAAGGCAGCCCATAAATAATATAGCCGCAATAAACAGCCACTGTTTACTGCGCTGTGCATTGAAAACCACTTTTCCGCAGTCCCACAGCATTAATACCAAAGCTGTCAATATTATCGGAGTAAGGTAAAACGCAATCATATTGTAGCTGGATACAGATGTCATCATACTTAATCCTGCCGCAATAAGCTCGGTAAGATAATGATACCGCAGTGTCACACCGCTAAAGCGCATATCCTGCGGCGGAAATCCACGCAAAAAGCTTTGCGCGTTGCCCACATTCCAAAAAAAATCTTGGTTTGGCACTATGCTGCCCACTGCACTTGGATGTGCATATACTCCGCACGCAAGGCTATATATTATCACCATCGCCGCGCACAATGCACACAGTAATATAGCATCATTCGATACTTTGATGCTTTTTCTTTTTTTAATACTAAGTATTTCGCTCACCAATTGCCAAATGCAAAGCATTAAAAGTACAGATACAATTATAAACGCTTTTCCTGTAATAGATGCAATAATAGTGCATAGCACAAATACCGCTGTGCCATATATTACGCTTTGCGTAAATACAGCATTGCGGCATTTAAGCTTTTTGGTGATAAACCTGCCCACAAGCCCTATATATAAAACAGCCGAACCCAATACAATTATTGCTTGCGATATCTGCGCGCCCATTGCGGTAACATTGTAGCAAAATATTGCAAACGCTAATATAGCTATGCCTATAATCGGCGCTATTTTATACTTTTGGATATTTGCCGCCTCCTGTTCGCATTAATGGTGGAATAATCTAAGCCCATTAAATGCCATTGCTATATTATATTTATCGCAAGTTTTGATAACCTCATCGTCGCGGATAGAACCGCCCGGCTCTACTATAGCCACTACACCGCTGCGGTGCGCACGCTCGATATTATCTCCAAACGGAAAAAATGCGTCACTACCAAGCACTGCTCCGCTTACTTTGCTCAAATATTCTTTCTTTGCTTCTATTGTAAACGATTTTGGGCGGCTTGTAAATGTATTTTGCCACACATTTTCGCCTATTACATCATCTGCATCATCTGATAAATACACATCTATCGCATTATCGCGGTTAGGTCTTGCTATATCCTCGCGAAACGGCAGCCCCGTCACCATTTCACTATGGCGCAGCTGCCACAAATCAGCCTTGTTACCTGCAAGCCTTGTGCAGTGTATGCGGCTTTGCTGCCCTGCACCTACACCGATAATCTGCCCGTCCATAGCATAGCATACAGAATTGCTCTGCGTATATTTAAGCGTGTATAAGCATAATGTCAGGTCGCGCTTTTGCTCGTCTGTCAGCGCTTTATTGTTTGTTACTACATTTGCAAAGGTATCGTCCGTCACTTTAAACTCATTGCGCCCTTGCTCAAAGGTAATGCCATATACATCTTTACATTCTATAGCTTGAGGCACATAGTTTTCATCTATCTGCACTATATTGTATCCGCCCTTGCGCTTTGCTTTTAATATTGCAAGTGCGGCATCTGTATATCCGGGCGCTATTATTCCGTCTGTTACCTCGTGCTGTATCACCTTAGCGCAAGATTCATCACAGATATCGGATAATGCAATCCAGTCGCCAAAGCTAGACATTCTATCAGCTCCGCGCGCTCTTGCATATGCCGCCGCAATAGGTGATAAATCCATATTTTCAACGAAATACATCTTTTTTAATGTATCGTCAAGCGCTAGTCCCAAAGCTGCGCCTGCAGGGCTTACGTGCTTAAACGATGCCGCCGCCGCTATGCCCGTAGCCATTTTCAGCTCACGCACAAGCTGCCACGAATTAAACGCATCTAAAAAGTTAATGTATCCGGGCTTGCCATTTAATACTTCCAGCGGCAGCTCACCGTTTTTCATAAAAATACGTGCCGGCTTTTGGTTAGGGTTACAGCCATATTTTAGCTCTAATTCTTTCATATCTATCCTCCTAATGCTAATCTATTTTTTCGTATTTATTATATATTCTGTCTTTTGTATTGCCTGTGGCAAGGTCTATATATCTTACAAACAGCGACACCTTATTGTCCTCATTAAGGCTGCTCCATAGCCCTTCGCCAAACGCATCTATATTGCCATCTACTATCACTTCCACAGGCTCGCCCTCAAAGGACGGTATCGGGTTGCCATTCCCCTTATATGTATGTATCAAATGCCCCATACCGCATATTGGCTCGTCGTATTCATAAAAAAATCTTTGGCACGAAGCTTTATCACCGTTTGCCGATTTTAATATAGATAGCTTATAACGCAATTTGCCGTCGTTTACCTTTACAATCCCCGATATGCGCGGAGTAAAGTTTGGCGCATCAGGCTCAAAACGGCGCTGGCGCAGAGCTTTTGCAAAGCCTTTACCGTTTTCAAACGCATCGTAAATAGTGTCGGTTTGGTCGCCGTTAGTAACTATTGTGGCATTGCCCTGCACTCGCACAGGTGCATAGATAATAAGCGATGGATCCTCTAAGCAAGCTTTATCGGCAGCTTCGGTAATAATGCCGCTACCCTTCACCGTAAATACACGGTTACGGCTATTGGCAGAGCGCCCCATAATAAAATACGCAATTACCGCGCTCTCGCCGTCCTGCGATTTACCAAGCATTATTCCGCGTCCCGGATATTCGTTGCCGCTTATCAGTTCAAATAAATTTTTCATTTTATCACCTTTCATCTATACAATTATTCCTTGTGCCACCATCTCTATCGCCTTTGGCAGCAAAAGCCATTCGGCATTTTCCATCACTCTTTTTTGCAATATTTCCGCTGTATCACCGTCTTGTATCTCCACTGCCTTTTGCAGTATTATACGTCCGCCATCAGGTATTTCATTTACAAAATGCACTGTAGCGCCCGTTACCTTTACACCTCTTGCAAGCGCCGCCTCGTGTACACGCAAGCCATAATATCCCTCTCCGCAAAAGCTCGGTATCAAGCTTGGGTGTACGTTAATAATGCGCTCGGGATATGCCTTTATCACGCTTTCGCCTAATATCGTCAAGAAGCCCGCAAGTACTACAATTTGTATATCGTTGTCTTTTAATACTTTTAGTAAAGCTTTGTCGTAATCCGCCGCGCTTGCATATTCCTTGCGTGCAAGCACAGCGCTTTTTACATTAGCTTTATCTGCGCGCTCTAAAGCAAATACCTTTGCTTTGCTTGCCAACACTAAAGCTATCTCGCAAGACGGCATTTTTCCGTTTGCCTTTGCATCTAATATTGCTTGCAGATTAGTGCCGCCGCCCGATACAAGCACTGCCACTCTTACCATAGCTCTATGCCCTTAATGTCGGCTTTTTGCACTTCGCCTATAATTACCGCATTTTCCCCTGCTGCGTTAAGTATGCGCACCGCTTCGTCTGCCTTATCGCTCGGCACAACCACTGCCATACCCACACCCATATTATATGTATTGTACATATCGCGCTCAGGGATATTACCTGCTTTTTGCAATACAGAAAAGATTGGCTTTGTAGGTATTTTTGCTTTTTCTATTTTGGCTACAAATCCGTCTTGCAATGCTCTTGGAATATTTTCGTAAAATCCGCCGCCTGTGATATGGCTGATAGCGCTTGGCTTTACGCTCTCCAATAATTTCAATATCGGCTTTACATATATTTTAGTAGGTGCAAGCAAGGCTTCTCCGAGGCTCATACCAAGCTCGCTTGAATAAGCGTTTAAATCTGCGTGTTCCACATTTAATGCCTTACGCACAAGTGAAAACCCGTTTGAATGTATACCGCTTGATGCAAGCCCTATAATGGCATCGCCCTCGCGCATATCCTGTGCATTAATTATTTTATCCTTATCCACTATTCCTGTAGAATACCCTGCAAGGTCATATTCGTCCTCAGGATAAAATCCGGGCATTTCGGCTGTTTCTCCGCCTATAAGCGCAGCGCCCGATTGCACACAGCCCTCGGCTACACCTGCTACAATAGAAGCTATACGCTCGGGATAGTTTTTGCCGCAAGCGATATAATCAAGGAAAAACAGCGGCCTTGCGCCTGAAGTAATAATATCATTTACACACATCGCCACACAATCTATGCCCACAGTGTCGTGCTTGTCCATTAGAAAAGCAAGCTTTAGCTTAGTGCCTACTCCGTCTGTACCGGATACAAGTACAGGCTTTGTAATGCCTTGTAAATCCAGCTCAAACAATCCGCCAAACCCACCAAGCCCACCGATAGCGCCCTTTGTCATTGTGCGCGCCACGTGGCTTTTCATCAGCTCTACTGCTGCGTAGCCTGCTGTAATATCAACACCTGCGTCCTTGTAGCTCTTAGAAAAGCTGTCCATAATAATTCTCCTAATCGTTTTCGTTTATTTTATTTTTTATTGCACATTTTTTAGGTGGATCTACAGGATATTTACCTGTAAAGCATCCATTGCACATTTTGCAAGTAGTATTATCGGCTAGTTTATCAAGGTCATCTATGCCGAGAAAGCCTATTTCCTCTCCGCTGTGCTTATATGCTATCAGCTTATCGCGCGAATCTATATCTGTGCCAAAATAGCAAGGATATAAAAACGGCGGTGACGACAAGCGCATATGCACTTCTTTCGCTCCTGCCTCACGCAATAGCTTTACTATCTTTAAGCTTGTAGTACCGCGCACAATTGAGTCATCTATCAGCACTACACGTTTATCCTTTACAGTAGCGGCAATAGGGTTAAGCTTTATTCGCACATCGTTTTCTCTTTGCTTTTGCGTAGGCGCTATAAATGTGCGCCCTATATATTTGTTTTTCAAAAATCCCATTCCGTAAGGTATTCCGCTTTGCTTTGCATATCCAAGCGCCGCATCAAGCCCCGAATCAGGCACGCCGATAACCACATCTGCCTGCACAGGATGCTCGAGTGCCAAAAAGCTGCCTGCGCGCTGACGTGCTATATGCACACTGCTGCCCTCTATAACAGAGTCGGGACGTGCAAAATAAATATATTCAAAGCAGCAAAATCCGCTTCCCTTGCCGCAATGTGTCTGTATACTACGCACACCCTTGTCATCTATTACCACTACCTCGCCGGGCTTTATATCACGTATTAGCGTAGCTCCTATAGCATCAAGCGCACAGCTTTCGCTTGCAAAAATATACGCATCTCCCATTTGTCCGAGACAAAGCGGACGAAATCCCATTGGGTCACGCGCCGCTATCAGCTTTTTGGGACTCATAATCACAATCGAATATGCACCTGCAAGCTCATTCATCGCTTCTACCACCGCATCTTCTATGCTATTGGCATTTTTGCGTGCGCGTGTAATGGAATAAGCTATTATTTCCGCATCGCCCGTAGAATGGAATATTCCGCCGTCAAGCTCTGCTTTTTCGCGTAGCTCTGCGCTATTTGTTAAAGAGCCATTATGTGCCACCACCATAGTTCCCTTGATATGGCGCACTAAAAGCGGCTGTGCATTAGCTCTGTTGCGGCTGGCAAGCGTGGCATAGCGGCAATGCCCAAGCGCCATTTGCCCCGAGCCGAGACTTTCTAATACATCTTTTGTAAACACCTCGTTTACAAGCCCCATATCTCTGTGACAGCTTATCTCGCCGTCATTATTCATCGCTATTCCGCAGCTTTCCTGTCCTCTATGCTGCAAAGCGTACAATCCATAATATGTTGCCGCGGCAACATCTGTAACATTGCTTTTATCGTAAATACCAAATATGCCACATTCCTCGTGCAGCTTTTCGCTCATAATCTCGTCCATACTCATATCCCTTTCTTTATTATAAAGCTGCTATTTCTTTTGCAAGCGCTTCGTCCTTATCCTTAATACTTTTTGCCATATTATCGCGCTCTGTATCAAGTAGCTCTGCAATGCGCTCATCTTGCACTGCCAATATCTGTGCCGCCAGCACAGCCGCATTTTTAGCGCCGTTTATCGCCACTGTAGCCACAGGTATTCCCGAGGGCATTTGCACTGTGGAGAGCAATGCGTCCAGTCCGTCTGCGGCCCCGCCCTTTACAGGTATTCCTATTATCGGCAATGTAGTATTAGCCGCAAGCGCCCCTGCCAAATGCGCAGCCATACCTGCCGCCGCTATCAGCACACCATATCCCGCTTTGCGTGCGTTTTTAGCAAAATCCGCCGCTGCCTTTGGTGTGCGGTGCGCGCTCATTACGTGTGCCTCAAACGGTATATCCCACGCTTTTAGCTGTACGCACGCAGCCTTTACTATACCCCAATCACTGTCCGAGCCCATTATTATAGCTACTTTTTTCCCCTGCATATATATCTCCTTTTTATAAATGAGTGATATTTCATAAAACCGCGGTACTGCAAAAAATAAAAAGGGCATACCGCATTTGCAGCATAGCCCTCTTGATTATACGTATAGTGCGGTAATGCCGCTAATGTAAAAATGGGTGCAAAAGCCCGATGTAGTATGGCTTTTACAGCATAATCCAAGCATTACACGCGCCCCCTCGCTTTTATGAACATATATATATAGTATATGTTTTCAATGCGAAATGCAATGGATTTTATCGTTAAAGCTCATTTTTAGAGAATGATACAATAAACCATTTTTCCCGTCGGTGCTTTTTGTCATTTTGAGTGATAGTAATACCTACTGTTATCTTGACGGCTCTACTATAAATGTATTGCCCTCGCCGCTTACCTCAAGGCGCACATTTAAATGATATTTACCTGCAATATGCTTTACTATCGCAAGCCCAAGCCCCGTACCGCCGGCAGCTTTACTGCGCGATTTATCTATTCTGTAAAAGCGTTCAAATATTCTCGCCCTGTATTCAGGCGCTATCGGCTCACCTGTATTAAATACGCTAAGCGACAATCTGCCGTTTTCACTTATTAACAATACCCTTGCGCATCCGTTTTGTTTATTGTATTTAATGGCATTTTGCACAAGGTTGCTCACAAGCTCACCTATCTCCTTGCGCGATGCTGTACGCACCGCCGTGCATACCTCACATTCCAGCTTTACATTGTATCTTTCTGCCATACTTTTTGCATCATCACATACTTCGCGCACTATTTCGCCGATATCCAGCGCTTCCTCCTCAAAGCTTATATCTCCGCTTTCTAATCTGCTTATCATTATAATATCCCCGATAAGGCTCGTCATACGCGCAGTTTCTTTGGATATCCGTTCAAATATTTCTCGTTTATCCTCTTCGCTTAATACAGCATCGCTATTTAAAAGCTCCGCAAATCCACCTATGGAGGTGATAGGCGTTTTCAGCTCGTGAGATGCAGCTTCAAAGAAATCGCTACGCATTTTTGCCGACTGCACTCGCTCTGTAATATCGGATATAATGATTATCACTCCGCCCTCGCCCTGTACCTTGCTGATATTCGCTTCTCCAAAATGAGCGCTTGGCAAATTTAACGTAACCGTGCTGTGTGCATTATTTTTATGCACAGCGGCGATTGCATCTATCAGCTCGATATTGCGTGTAGCGTGCAATATGTTTTTACCGCGCGCTATTTGCACATCGCAATCAAAATCTATACACGCAGCCGCGTTTATTAACAATATATTATCTTCCTCGTCCAGCATTACAAAGCCCTCGTTCATATTGTCGAGGATGTAATCTATACGCACACGCTCGCGCTCAAGCCTCGCAAGGCTTTTTGCCACCTCTGCCGATATCTCATTAATATCCTGTGCCATACTTTTAAGCTCAGGATACACATAATCATCGCAGTTTAGCTCTGATTTACCATTTTGTACATCATTTAAATTATCCTTCATTTTGCATAAAGGGCGAGCCACAGATAATGCAAATCTCTTTGCAAGTACAAATGCGATTATCATTGACACCGCAAGCACCGCCACCAGCCACGGCAGCATAGAGAAAAAATCTTTTGCTACGCTTGCATATCTCTTTGCCGTCCTTATATATTGCCCGTCTTTGGTTTTGGCGGCGGCATAAATAAGCTTTTCGCCGATAGTGCTGCTTGCGCGTACCGATACGCCTTTTCCCGAGCCGCGTGCTTCACGTATTTCCTCACGGTCAATATGATTTTGCATTTCGCTTGCTTTCGTCTCGGTATCGTAAATCACAGTGCCGTCTTTATCTATTACGGTAACGCGTATGCCATTTACTGCATTTTTATAGCTATCCGCTTGTGCCTGCGTATCTTTATTATTATCATAATTCAGCGCAAATGCGCTTGCAATATCCGTTAAGCTTTTCGTTGCCTCTGCGGTATATCGTAAATCAAACACAAACGACATTAATACCATACACAAAATAAGCGCCGCCGCTATTGCTAAAATTATTCTGTTAAACACAGCTTTTATCATTTAATGCACCTCACAGGTAAAACGGTAGCCTACACCACGCACTGTTTTAATATATTTTGGTTTTGCTGTATCTTCACCAAGCTTTGCGCGCAAAGTGCCAATGTGCATATCGAGCGTGCGCGTTTCGCCCACAAAATCAAAGCCCCACACTAATTGCAGCAGCTCATCGCGAGATAAGGCTCTCGGCGCATTTTGCATAAGTGTAGTAAGCAGCTCAAATTCCTTATAGGTAAGGTCTATTACTTCGCCCTTCAAAGTGGCTTCGCGCGTAGATAAATCCACGCTTAAATCCTCACTCAATAGGCATTTTGCCGCTTTGCTTGTCTCATCTGTATCGCGCACTCTGCGCAATAGCGCTCTCACCCTCGCGCATAATTCCAATACGCTGAATGGTTTAGTCATATAATCATCAGCACCTGCATCAAGCCCAGTCACCTTGTCCGTTTCACTGTCTTTAGCCGTAAGCATCATTACAGGCATATTTTCAAGCGCTTTATCCGAGCGTATAATACGCATTGCCTCTATACCGTCTATGCCCTCCATCATCACGTCCAAAAGAGCAGCATCGGGACAGTTTATTTTCATCTGCGCTAAGGCATCATCAGCATTATTAAAAGCCATCACTTCATATCCTGCGCTTTTAAGCGACATCTCAAGCAATAGCCTAATACTGTTATCGTCCTCTACTACACAAATTTTAGCCTTAGCCGCCATAATTTTTCTCCTACACTATCTTTATGTTTTTGTGATATCCTGTTTTATAAAACTGCACCCATTCGCTGATATTCACTGCGTGGTCACCAAGACGCTCAAGGTATTTTGCCACCATCAGGGCATCTATGGCGCTATCTAATCTATCAGGTGTGTGTGCCATTTCTGTGGCTATGTCTTTTTTAAGCGTATTGAAATAATCGTCCACCTCGTCGTCGCGCTGTATCACCTCGGCAGCAAGAGCAAGATTTTCGTTGACATACGCTTTTATTGCATCTTCCACCATACTTTTGGCGGCAGAAGCCATACTGCGCAGCTGCATAAGGCACGGTAAAGTGCCGCGCGCGTGTATAGTAAGCTCTGCTATATCCGCCGCAGCATCGCCTATTCGCTCTATATCCGTTATCATTTTAATAGCTGTAGACACCTTGCGCAAATCACCTGCCACAGGCTGCTGGCGCAACAAAAGCGTTAAGCACTGATGCTCTATTGTCCGCTCCATATCATCTATGTCTCTGTCACCTGCTATCACACTGTTGGCAAGCTGTGCATCGTTATTGGTAAGAGCGTTTATCGCCTTGCTTATTGCCTCGCTCGCAAGCGCACCCATACGTATAAGCGCGTTCGACAGCTCGCTCAATTCTTCATCAAACGTAAGCCGTGTACTCATATCGTTCATTCCTTTCATTATAACAAGTTTTTATTGGTTTGCAAACTAAAATTATCCAAATCTACCTGTAATATAATCCTCTGTCCGCTTATCCTTTGGCATAGAAAATACATTTTCCGTCTGCGCATATTCCACAAGCTCGCCCAGCAAAAAGTACGCACATTTATCGCTTACTCGCGCCGCTTGCTGCATATTATGCGTTACTATCACTACGGTATAGCTCTTGGCAAGCTCACGCATCAGCTCCTCTACGCGCATAGTAGAAGCAGGATCAAGCGCACTTGTAGGCTCGTCCATTAAAAGCACCTCCGGCTCTACCGCAAGCGCTCTTGCTATGCAAAGGCGCTGCTGCTGTCCTCCCGATAATCCGAGCGCGCTTTTGTTTAATCTATCTTTTACTTCGTCCCATAATGCCGCTTTGCGCAGCGCACTTTCCACTGCATCTGCAAGCTCTTTTTTGCTCATTTTACTGTGTAAACGAGGGCCGTAAGCAATATTGTCAAATATTGACATCGGAAACGGATTTGCTTTTTGAAACACCATTCCCATACGTTTACGAAGCTGTGTTACGTCCACTCCTTTAGCGTAAATATCTTCACCGCCAAATAGCACTTCCCCTGTTATTCTCACACCCTGCACAAGGTCATTCATACGATTAAGCGTTTTCAAAAACGTGGATTTCCCACAGCCCGACGGCCCTATAAGCGCCGTTATCTCAAGCTCCTCTATTTCCATATCAATGCCTTTAAGCGCTTTAGTTTCCCCATAATAAAGCTCTAGATTTTTTGTAGTAATAATACTCATTTTGCACGCAGCCCTTTCCCTGCCCTCTTCGCGGCATAGTTTATAATAAGCACCAAAATAATCAATACCGCCGCAATTGCAAACCCTGTGTCAAAGTCCGCTCGCTCAAACGCATACACATACAATGCCACTGCAAGCGAGCCGCCCGACGAAGCAAAGCTCTTAAATATATTGTCGGCTATTACACTGCCAACACCTGCCGTAAACAGCAGTGCCGCGCTCTCTCCCACTATGCGCCCAATCGCCAATATGCACCCCGTTACAATGCCGTCTATAGACGACGGCAATATGATAGTGCGCAGCATATACCACTTTGTAGCGCCAAGCCCCTGTGCGCCCTCGCGATAGCTGTTTGGCACAGTGGCAAGTGCCTCCTGCGAGGTGCGAATGATAGTAGGCAATATCATTATTACGAGCGTTAACGAGCCTGACAAAAGTGAAGTTTGCAGCCCCAGCAAACGGGCAAAAAAGAGCATACCCACTAAGCCGTACAATATGCTCGGTAGCCCTGCAAGCGCCTCTGTCGCAAGCTCTATCAGACGTACAAGCGGCTTTATCGTAGCATATTCATTTAGATAAATAGCAGCGCCCACCCCAAGCGGCAATGCAATAATTATGCTGAGCAGCACTAAATACAATGTGTTTAAAATATACGGTAATATACCAACAGTATCTTTTAATGCACTTGGTGTTCCTGTGAGCAGCTCTATAGAAATATTGCCAATGCCTTTATACAGCACAAATCCTATTATCCCCACTACAAGCAAAAGTGTAATAACTACGCTCAAAGCTATAAGCGCATACATAATGCTGTCTTTTATGCGTCGCTTGTTTTTCATTTGTTCTTCTCCCTTTTCAGCACAAATCCAAGTACTATATTTATTAGCATTATAAAGCAAAACAGTACAAGAGCTATGCTAAACAGCGCATCTCTTTGCAGCCCCGAGGCATAGCTCATTTCTTTAGCCACTGCGGTAGTAAGGAATGTAACGCTTTTAAACAAGCTTGGCATATTGGCAACATTACCTGCCACCATCATTACCGCCATCGCTTCGCCCACTGCTCTGCCTATGCCAAGCACTATGCCTGTGGCAATGCCGCGCTTTGCCGAGGGTACGCTTACTTTTATTATTGTTTCCATTTTTGTAGCGCCAAGCGCTAAGCTTGCCTGCTCATAATCCTCCGGCACAGCATTTAGTGCAGTAGCCGACACCGACACTATTCCCGGTAATATCATTACAGCCAGCACTATAATAGCACTTGCCAGCCCTGCGCCGTTAGATAATTTAAAAATTTTCGCCATAAAAGGTACAAGCACCATCATACCCACAAGCCCATACACCACGCTCGGGATACCTGCAAGCAAATCCACTGCGGTACGTATGCCGCCTGCCGCTTTACGCGGCGAAAGCTTAGACAAAAATATCGCCATACCCACACCTACAGGCACACCCAATATTACAGCGCCAAGTGTGCCATACACACTGGTAAGGATAAAAGGCAAAATACCAAATTGCGGATTTTGTGCCGTAGAACGCCACTGCGTACCAAAAAGAAAAGGCACTAAGCCTATTTCTTTTATAGCAGGCAGTCCTGCAATTATTAGATACACCGTAATTACTCCTGTGGCAATTATTGCTGTCATTCCGCACAAGAAGAAAAATACGTGCATTGTTTTTTCAATAATCGACAAGCCTTTTTTCATCATATTATTTCGCCATTGGCACAGCCCCTGCGTTAGCTATTATCTCTGCGTTTGCCTTGTTTGTGGCAAAGTCTATAAAGCTTTTCACTGCGGCGCTTTGCTCTGTGTTTTCCTTTGTCAGTATCAAAAACGGTCTTTGCAGCTTATAAGTGCCGTCCTGTACTGTGGCTTCACTTGGTGCTGTACCCTCCACCGTAAGTGCTTTTATTTTATCATCTACAGATGCAAGCGATGCGTAGCCTATTGCCGCTGTATTTGCCTGTACCTTGCCTATAATTGCCCCTGTTGCCGTAAGCTCCTCCGAGTATTTGCACTCGTCCTTCACTTTTACAATAGTCTCAAAGCCATCTCGTGTGCCTGAGCCTGCCTCGCGCCCGATAAACACTATCTGCTCATCTTTTCCGCCAAGCTCTTTCCAGTTTGTTATTTCGCCTTTAGCTATTTTTGCAAGTGTATCAAGAGAAATATCATTAATGGCATTCGCCTTATTCACTACTATTGCTATGCCGTCAAGGGCAAAAGGTGTAGCTGTAATGCCGCTCTCGCCGTCTTTAAGATTGCGGCTGGATAAGCCTATATCCAAAGAGCCGTCCATAGCTCCCGTAATACCTGCGCCCGAGCCTGTAGGATCGTATGTTACTGTAACCTTGCTGTTTTGCGCCATATATGCCTCACTCAAAGCGCCTATAACCTTTTCTACAGAAGTAGAGCCGCCTGTGCTTACCTTGCCCGATAGCTGTGTGCTTGTGCTTTCCTGTGCGCCGCCGCTTTGCTGTACGCTGCTGCTTTTAGCAGTATCCCCACACGATGCTAATGTAAATACCATAGTTAATGCCGCCAATAATAAACAAACCTTCTTCATTTGTCTTACCTCTTTCTTTTTGTTGTGCTTTAATATTATCGCAAAAGATAAGACGCATATACCACACTTATGTATGCTATTAGTAAAGGAATTGTAAAATGCCGCAAAAACGGGCTGTAACATAAAAATCATTTACGTTACAGCCCGTTTTAAAACACTAAATCTCCGCTATTGCTCTTATCACTTCTCCTGCAAGCAAAAGCCCTGCTACTCCCGGCACATAGCTCATACTGCCTGTGGTGGGGCGGCGCAGTTCCTCTTTTTCGCAATCTTGCTGCGGCTTTGTTGCAGCTTCGGTACTATACACCACTTTAAGTGACGGTAAACCCAGCTTTTTAAGCTCTCTGCGCATCACTCTTGCCAAAGCATCTCCACTGGTAGAATATATATCCGTAACCACAAAGCGCGCGGCGCTAAGCTTATTGCCTGCACCCATAGCGCTTATTACCGGTGTGCTTGCCTTGTATGCCGCTTGTGCTATCCCAAGCTTTGCCGATACCGTATCCACCGCATCAATGCAATAATTCCAATTTGCAAAATCAAAATCCGATATATTGTCTTGTGTAACAAATACATTATAAGTATCCACAATACAATTTGGATTAATGGCAAAAATGCGCTCGCGCCAAGCCTGCGTTTTATACTCGTTTACCGTATTGTATGTGGCTATAATCTGCCTGTTGATATTAGATACGCTAACCGTATCATTATCCACAAGTACCAAATGCCCCACACCGCCGCGAGCGAGCGCTTCCACCGCATATCCGCCCACTCCGCCAAGCCCAAACACCGCCACCGTAGCGTTTTTAAGCTTATTTACAGCATCACTGCCCACCAATAATTCACTGCGTTCAAATTGCTCTTTATTATTCATCATTTATTCGCCTATCAGCGGAGCAGGGTTTACAAGCCTGCCTCCTGCTGTTACTTCTAAATGGCAATGATTACCCGACGCGTTACCCGTTTGTCCCACATAGCCTATCATCTGTCCTCTTGCCACAGTGCCGCCCGTTACCGCAAATCCCGACATATGGCAATAACGTGTCGTCATACCGTTGCCGTGATTAATCAGTATATAATTGCCGAAGCTGCCGTGATATCCTGCCTCTATTACCGTACCCGAATCACAAGCATAAATCGGTGTGCCATACGGCGCACATAAATCAAGCCCTCTGTGGCCGCCCTGTCCAAAGCGAGTGGTGATATAGCTTTTTCCCGGTACAGGATGCGCAAAGCTGCCCGAGCCTACCGACGAGCCCTCTGTAGAATAGGTGCTCTTGTTACCCACCTCCACTATTTCGTCCACAGGCTCTATTGTCACTTCATCGCTCAATATAATTCTATCTATTTCCACGCCGTCTATGCGCACTATATCGGCATTTATCAGCCTTTCACCGTCTTGTCCTTTTTGGATTGTTTTGGTTTTGTTTTTAAACAGCTTATCCGATTCACGCTTTTCTGTATTATGGGCAATTACCTGCGTATAAGTAGTATTTTCAATAGTTTTCACCTGCAAAAAGTTTTCACTGCGCGATACAATCAGCTGTGAGCCTATTGGCATATTATAGCCTTTTTCTGTCATCTGCGGATTGAGCGCCTGTAAATCCTTTAGCGGAATACCGTTTTTCTCCGCAATAAGCTGAGGGCTGTCGCCCCTTGTCACTGTATATATCTTTTGCCCTTCCACTTCGCCCGTAAGCTTCGCTACTATCTCGTCAGATTGCGTAATAGAGCTTGTAAGATAAAGCCCGTCAATCAGCTTTACGTCTTTTACAAATTCCACTCGCAAGCTTTCGTTTTCAGCATCTGCATACTGTGCTTTCATATTGTCAAGTGTTGTTTGTAATATTGCCCCGTCCGTAGTAACTCCGAGCAATTCTCCATCTATTTCTATACCTGTAGCGCTCATAATATCCGCTTGCGAATTATTCACTAAATTATCCGCCAGCGTGTACGTAGATGCCAAGGTTTCGTCATTTATTACCGTTAACTTGAAATCCGGCTTTGCCTGCCAATCTTTAGCGGAATTCGTCCCTTTTATACGGCTTCTCACCTGATTTTGCGCTTCTTCATACACATTTTCGTTTGCTATATAGCCTAGCTGCTCACCGTTATAGGTTACCGATAAAGCATAAGTATAATTAAGCATTGTTTTTGCCGTAAAGGCAAAAAGCACCGCTGCTCCCACAGGCAAAAGATAGCTTGCGAGATTGAACAAAAGATGTCTGTATCTATGCACTCCGCGCCCAAGATATGCAAGCCCTGCTTTAGCCGCGTGCGCTTTACTTCCTCTTACTTTTTCTATGCGTATTATTTCTTTGATATTATCAAATCCGCTTTTAGCTTGCCTTGCAGGCTCCAAAAAGTCTTTTGTAATCGTCTCAAAAACAAAGCGCAAAAACATTAATGTCCTTAAAAGCATATGCTTAAAATGCTTGTACAAATAGCGTGACACAGCATAAATTACGCGTGATAAGCACAGTAAATAATACTCGGTTTCAAACCCCATTATATATAAAAACTGACCTATAGACGCATAAATACCATATAATGAAAGCTCATCATTTAAAGCCGTATCTGAATTAACCGCGCGCTGCATAGAGCGGCTGAATACCGATATCGGTTTCTTTATTTTTGCTCGCTTATCTTGCGGCTTCTCGTCTTTTTTGTCATTTGATTTGTTTTTGTTATTAAACGTCAAGCTTTCACTTCCCTTTAATGCAATTGTTTTGCTTATTATACATCATATCCCATACTTTTGGCAAACAAATGAATGATTAACACAAAATTATCACGTATGATATAGCAAATGACTTATCCTGCAAAATAAATTCCCGATGTACCATTAAATAAATCCATAGGATTAATACTCTGATTACCTATCTTCACTTCGTAATGTAAATGCGGCCCTGTAGAAAATCCCGTAGTACCTACTTTACCTATAATATCATCTTGCTCCACCATTTGATTTTCCGTTACATTCAGCTCCGACATATGGAAAAAATAGCTTTTTACCCCTGCTCCGTGTTCAATAACCACAGTATTGCCCGTAAGCTTAATAAACTGCGCAAACACTACTCGCCCTGCGTTTGGCGCAGGCACAGGCGTACCCTCAGGCACAGCAATATCAATGCCGCCGTGCCGCTCCGGTGTTTTAGAGCCGTTAATATATCTGCGCAATCCATATTGCGTGGTTATTTCTCCGTACACAGGCTGTTTAAATAAGCCTTTCCAATACGTTGTTTCGTCGGCTGTTTTGTACAGCGGGAAAATCTTGTTTCTATATTCGGCATTTGCCTCGGCAGAGTCCGCTGTATCGTCCTTTATACCTTCATCTATTGTCATATCCTGCCGCGTAAATTCGTGTGCTTTCACTTTTACTATTGCATTTTTTTCGAGTTCTCCGCATTTTACATTTATCTCGTAATCACCAATTTCGCGATTATACGACACAGGCACAAAGGCTACCATTTGCCCTGCAATTTCAGTAAAAGTTGCCATACCGAGATTTGTCTCTATAGTGGGCTTAGTGCCGTTCATTATATTAGACACCACTACGGCAATTATGCCGCCCTGCTCTATTTTGTCGGTAGACAATGTAATTTTAGGCTCTGCCGCCAAAGTGTAAAGCGCTTTATAATTAAAGCTGCCATATCCCTCACGCGGCGCAATATCCTTTTCTAAAAGTATTTCGTAAATATATTCACCGTTTTTAGGCAATGTAAATGCAGTGTATCCGATATCGTCTCCGCTATATATCACTTCATTGTCCGCAGAAATTTTCACGCTCACTTTATATCCGTTCGGTATTGCAAGCTTAGGCTTTGCATCCTCGCTAAGCAAAAGCTTGTCTACAGCGAGTGTAGAACACGCAATTATATGCTTATACGTTAATCCTCCAAGCACAGGTGTACTCCAGCTGTAGCCATTTAAAGAAAGCTCTTCTGCGCCTAAAGACACCTTCGTATCGGGCAATACTGTTTCATCTGTAGTAAAATACGCGTATCCCACCACACTGCCTATAAAAAGTGCCAGCATCACTAGCACCAATAAAATCCATAAAAAGAATTTTTTCATTTTTGCTCCTTAATAACATTGCTATTTAGTGTAATTAGTATATCACAATTTTCGTCAATATGCTATACTGAAGAGCGTGGAGGTGGCATATGAAATATAATTTTAAACAAGGCATTTACCGTCACTTTAAGGGCAACGAATACGAGCTTTTATATGTGGCACAGCATAGCGAAACTCGCGAAGAAATGGTAGTTTATCGCGCTTTATACGGTGAACGCGGCATTTGGGTGCGCCCTGCTTTTATGTGGGACGAAATTGTAGAGCATAACGGCGAAAAGGTATGCCGCTTTACTTATATTGGCAATTAACCTTTCCCCGTAATAAATCACTGCTATTTTTAAGTAAAATACCGTCAATATTACCAATGCAATATATCGTTTTTTGTGCTATAATTTATGCTACAATAATAATATTTATTAAAATGTATAAAGGCAGGACAACATATGAACGAGCTTAGTGCCGCGCGCATTGAAATAAACGATATAGACGCGCAGCTGCGCGTTTTATTTGAGCAGCGTATGCACACAGCCGCCAAAATAGCTCAATACAAAAAAGCAAACGATTTGCCTGTACTCGACACTGCGCGCGAGGATGAAGTGATAAAGCGCAATGTAGATGCCCTTTGTGACGATAGCCTGCGCACGCTATACGATGCTTTTGTGCGCAATAATATGGCGCTTTCGCGTGCATATCAAGCTCAAATATTATGTGAAAACGTAGTGGCTTTTCAAGGTGTAAATGGTGCATTCAGCCATATTGCGCTAAAAGCGTTATTCCCTTTTGCGCAGACATTAAGCGTACTCAGCTTTAAAGAAGTGTTTGATGCTGTAGAAACGAGCAAAGCCAAATATGGCATTTTACCGCTTGAAAACAGCTTTGCAGGAGATGTATCCGAGGTGCTGGATTTATGCTTTGAGCGCGCCTTAAACGTAGTGAATGTTTACGATTTGCCCGTTACGCATAATCTACTTTCTGTAAAGGGCGCAAAGCTAAGCGATATAGACAAGGTGTATTCTCATTCGCAGGCAATAAGCCAATGCTCACGTTTTTTGCAAAGCTTAAATGTAAAAACCTATCCGTATCCAAACACTGCTTTAGCGGCAAAATATGTGGCAGACAGCAATGATATTACCATAGGCGCAATCGCTTCTGCCGAAACTGCCGCCTTATATGGGCTTGACATATTGGCAAAGGATATTAACACAAGTGTACACAATACCACACGTTTTATTGTAATAAGCAAGGAGCGCTTGCAAAACGGCAATCGCTTCAGCCTTTTATTTACAGTAGAACACAAAGCAGGCTCACTCGCCGCTGTAGTAGAAGCTATAGGCTCTATGGGCTTTAATCTTGAGTGTATCAAAAGCCGACCAATGCCCGACCTTGCCTGGCAATATTATTTTTACGCAGAGATAATAGGCAGCTCAAAATTAGCAAACGAGCTAGTAAGCAGTCTTTCTTCTATATGCAAAACAGTGCGCATTTTAGGGGTATATCAAAAATGAGTGTAGGTAATAATTCGATGAAATTAACAATGAACCTCGGCATACAAAGCTATGATATAATAATTAAACGCGGCTCACTCGCAAATGTGGGCAGCTTATGTAATTTAAACCGCAAGGTATTGATAGTAACAGACGAAAACGTACCTTGCGCATATAGCGATACCCTCCTTGCCCAGTGCAAAGAGGGGTATTGTCTGTGCCTTAATCAAGGCGAAGGCACTAAAAGCCTTGCAGGGCTTAACACCGTTTGCAGTGAGCTTTTGGCGCATAGCTTTAGCCGTAAAGATGCTGTTGTGGCACTTGGCGGCGGTGTGATAGGTGACCTTGCGGGCTTTGCCGCATCTATGTATATGCGCGGTATTTCGTTTATTAATGTACCTACCACTTCATTATCTCAAATAGATTCATCTATCGGCGGCAAGACGGCGGTTAATCTTAACGGCACCAAAAACATAATAGGTGCGTTTTATCAGCCCGAGCTTGTGGTGATAGATCCAAACACGCTTGTATCTTTACCAAAGCGCCATTTTATAAATGGGCTTGCCGAAGCGCTAAAAGCAGGCTTGCTGGCAGATGAAGAGCTGTGGCGGATATTTGAAGAAGAAGATATTAATGATTACCTTGAAGAAATATTATGGCGCAGCCTTGTGATAAAAAAGAATATAGTGGAGCAGGACGAGCGCGAGCGCGGTATCCGCGCCACATTAAACTTTGGGCATACCATAGGCCACGCAATAGAGAGCGCAAACGGGCTTGGCGGTCTATATCACGGCGAATGTATCGCACTCGGTATGCTGCCTATGGTGGAAAGCAGCGCTATGCGCCGCCGTATGCGTAATGTATATAAAAAGCTCGGTCTTGTATCTCATATTAAATATAATGCAGAAGAAATTTACTCTTATATTGCGCACGATAAAAAAGCCGCGGAAAATGAAATTACCATCGTAAAGCTTAAGGATTTATGTAAACCATATTTATGTAAAGTACCTTTAGCAAAGCTAAAAGCATATATTGGGGAGGGCATAAGATGAGTGACAGCTACGGTAAAGCCCTAAATATAGAAATATTCGGTGAAAGCCACGGAGCCGCTGTCGGCGCTGTAATTAACGGGATTGCGGCAGGCGTAAAGATAGACGAAGCTCATATTGCCGCCGCAATGGACAAGCGCCGCGCGGTAGGCGCTATATCCACAGCACGCAAAGAGCCTGATATTGTGCGTATTTTATCAGGTGTATACAATGGCCACAGCACAGGCAATGCGATATGCCTTGTAATAGATAATACCAATACTAAAAGTGCGGATTATGATAAAACGCTTTCACTATTGCGCCCCTCGCACGCTGATTATACTTCGCTTATAAAATACAGCGGATATGCCGATATGCGCGGCGGCGGACATTTCAGCGGCCGCCTTACTGCGCCTATTGTGGCTGTAGGCAGCATATTTACCGATATGCTAAATCAATACGGCATTAAAATAGGCACGCACCTTGCACGCTGTGCAGGCATTAAAGACGATTTCTTTGCGTTTTTTGAAGCTGATATTGCAAAGCAAATAGACAAGCTTAATTCACTTAGCTTTGCCGCTATAAGCGACGATAAAGCATTGCAAATGCAAGATAAAATTAAGCTTGCCGCAGCCGATGGTGACAGCGTAGGCGGTGTACTTGAAACAGCGATAATCGGCAATGTTTCGGGCATTGGTGAGCCATTTTTCTCATCGCTTGAAAGCGAGCTTTCACAGCTTTTATTTAGTATTCCGGCAGTAAAGGGCATTGAATTTGGCAGTGGGTTTGCACTTAGCGATATGCGCGGCAGTGAGGCAAACGATGCTTTTTGTATGCAAAATAATGATATAGTTACCAAAACCAATCATAACGGCGGCATATTAGGCGGCATAGCAAGCGGTATGCCAATAATACTGCGCACTGCCATAAAGCCTACGCCAAGCATATATAAAGAGCAAAGCACCGTTGATTACACAAACCGTGCAGATGCAAAGCTTGCAATAGCAGGCAGGCACGATCCGTGCGTAGCGCACCGCGCGCGCATAGTGCAAGACAGTATGTGTGCCATAGCTTTATCGGAGCTGCTCACACGCGCCTATGGCGCTAAGTGGCAGGAGGGATAAATATGCAATACGGGCTGATAGGTGCTTCACTAAAGCACAGCTTTTCCAAAGAAATTCATTCATTTATGGGTGATTATGCTTACGAGCTTTGCGAGCTTGCCACCAAAGAAGATTTTGATGCTTTTATGACAAAGCGAGACTTTAAAGGCATTAATGTCACTATCCCATATAAGCAAGATGTAATCCCTTATTGTGATGAATTATCGCAAGAGGCACGCAAAATAGGCGCTGTAAATACAATTGTCAATAAAAACGGCAAGCTTATAGGCTATAACACCGATTTTTACGGATTTGAAATGCTTGCGCAAAATATCAATGTAGATTTTAAAGACAAAATTGTAATGCTTTTAGGTACAGGCGGCACACAAAAAACCGCATCGGCTGTAGCTGCCGCGCATAGCGCAAAGGAGCAGATACTTGTAAGCCGCCGCAAAAGTGACAATGCCATTACTTACGAAGAAGCCTTGCAGCGCACCGATACGCAAATTATTATAAACACCTCGCCTGTGGGTATGTACCCCAATAACAATGCCTTGCCGATAGATTTAAGCGCTTTTCCAAATTTGCAAGCCGTGCTTGACGTAGTATACAATCCGCTTGAAACTAATCTTGTGGCAATGGCACGCAAATTAGGCATCAATAGCTCAAATGGGCTTTTAATGCTATCGGCACAGGCAAAAGCGGCGGCAGAGCTGTTTTGCGATACTAGTATAGACGACAGCTGCATTACAAAAGCACAGCGCACATTAAAAAAACGTTTATGCAATATTGTACTCATAGGTATGCCCTCCTGCGGCAAATCCACAATAGGTAAAAAGCTTGCCATACAGCTAAACAAAACTTTTATCGATACTGATGCTTTAATAGAAAAAGCTGCCGCTAAAAGCATAAAAGATATATTTGCCCAAGATGACGAACAAGTTTTTCGCAAGCTTGAAGCAGAGATAATAGAAAAGGCAAGTGCAAAAACCAATTGCGTTATATCCACAGGTGGCGGCTGTATATTAAACGGCAATAATATAAAAGCACTGCGGCAAAACGGTATTATAATATACATTAAGCGCCCTCTTTCTTTTCTTGATATCGGAGGAGCGCGCCCGCTTTCGTCAAGCGAAGAGGCTTTGGCTAAGCTTTATGAGCAGCGTGCGCCATTATATAGCGAGGCAGCCGATTTATCCATTGACAATACTAAAAGTATAGAAGATGTAATTATTAACATTAAGGAGAATATAGATGAAGCTCTTAATAATTAACGGGCCTAATATTAATATGCTTGGTATTCGTGAGCCTGATATTTACGGTACGCTCACTTATGACGGACTGTGTAAATATATTAGCGATGAAGCCGCAAATTTAGGAGTTGAAGTAAGCTTTTATCAGTCTAACCACGAGGGCGATATAGTGGATACTATCCAAAACGCAAGAAATGTATATGACGGCATAGTAATAAATCCTGCCGCATATACGCACACAAGCATAGCAATATTAGATGCGCTAAAGGCGGTAAGCCTGCCTGCCGCGGAGGTACATATATCCGATGTAAGTAAACGAGAAGCATTTAGGCAGATATCATATGCCGGTTTTGCCTGTCAATATCATTTTATAGGCGAGGGCAAAGAGGGATATGTAAACGCGATAAAAGCAATAATGAATGGAGAAAAGCATAATGATAATTAGTACTAAGCGCGGCACACCGCCTGAGGAAATAAAAAAAATAATAGCTGAATTTGAGGGAATGGGGCTTTCGGTCACTTTGATACGCGGCACAGATTACAATGTGTTCGGCTTAGTGGGCGACACTACTATAGTAGATGAAAAGCGCGTGCGTGCAAACCCATATGTAGAGGACGTTACCCGTGTAGCAGCACCTTATAAAAAAGCCAATCGCCTATTTCACGAAGCCGACAGCATTATAGACGTGGGCGGCATAAAAGTAGGCGGCAAAGAAAAGATAGTAGTAATCGGCGGCCCTTGCTCTGTAGAGGGCGAAGCACCTCTTGTGCCGCTTGCGCAAGCTGTAAAAGCAGCAGGCGCTTGCATGCTGCGCGGCGGCGCATATAAGCCGCGCACCTCACCATATGCGTTTCAGGGTATGGGTACAGAGGGCATTTTGGCTATGGTAAAAGCTCGTGAAATTACAGGGCTACCTATAGTAAGCGAGCTTATGAGCGAGGATAAAATAGATGAATTTGAAGAATATGTAGACCTTGTGCAGATAGGCGCG
>JAVWEG010000030.1:0-26370 GCA_036641735.1 Oscillospiraceae bacterium | reverse complement strand
ATACCCCTATCATTTAATTATTTTTTTGCAAAATTATAGGCTTTCGTCCCTAAAAACAGGGACGAAAGCCAAATTTTGCCTTCCGTGGTACCACCCAAATTGCGCATAAAATTATGCGCCACTTTTGTTGCATTAACGCTGCATTATACGTCCAAAATTACTCGGAAGCTCCGGGAACAGCCCCTTAAAATTCATCTTATAGGCAAAAGCGTCTCAGCCTTGCGCTTTTTCTCTGTAACCACGATGAATTAAGGATTCCAATCATAGCCTGTTAAACATATATTTGTATTATAAGTTGTAAAAACGATATTGTCAATATCCAATGAGTTATCTATGCAAAAATAACATTTCTCTTGCGTTTGCAAGACTTAGCTCTGTTACTTTATCTCCTGATATTATTCTTGCAAGTTCATTTACACGTTCATCATCATTAAGTGGCTTTACCTCAGTGTAAGTTCGTTCACCATCAGTCTTTTTGCATATAAGTAAATGTGTATCCGCAAAAGATGCTATTTGAGCTGTATGTGTAATACAAATTACTTGTCTGCCTTTTGCTGTATCGCGCAACTTTTCGCCTATTCTTCCTGCGGCAAGTCCCGAAACGCCTGTATCTATTTCATCATATATTTGCGTATCTATATCGTCTTTGTCTGCTAATGCGCTTTTTATAGCAAGCATAATACGTGATAGCTCACCGCCTGATGCAATTTTAGCAAGAGGCTTTGGCTCTTCGCCTCTGTTTGTAGAAATATAAAATTCCATAGTATCTTGCCCGTGGCTTGCAAGCGGTCCTTTAGTATTTTGCAATGTAAAATTTATCCCGGGCATATTTAAAAACTCTAACACCTGCGTAATTTGTTCACTAAAGCGCTCGAAAGCACTAAGACGTGTAGCTGTAAGCTTGTCTGCAAAATTTTTAGCTTTTGCAAACAATGATTTCTGTTCTTTCCTTAATTTTAACAGCCGTTCATCGGAAAGCTCAATGTTTTCAAAGCTTTTTTTAAGTTCTAACAAGTGTTCTAATATTAATTCTATGCTTTGTCCGTATTTTTGCTTTAAACGATATATCATATCAAGGCGCTCTTCTATAGAGTTAAGCGCGCCAATATCAATATCTGAGTTTTGCAAAGCATCGTTAATATCACTTGCTATTTCACGCGCCCCATAGTAAAAATCGTTAAGCTTTACAGATAATACATTATAGTCATTAGAAAAATCCGCCAACGTCTCTAATGTTGATGCCGCTATTCCAAGCCTTGTAACTGCACCGTCATCATCGTCAGTGCCATTTAAAGCGCTATAAGTTGTTTGCAAAGCACTCAAGATTTTTTCTGAATTTCGTATCTTAATTTTTTGTTCAGTTAAAGCATCATCTTCTCCTATAGTTAGCTCGGCACTTTCTATTTCGTCAATAGAATACCTCAATAATTCCATTTGCCTTGATTTTTCATTTTCATCTATGTTTAAAGCATTTATCTCCCTTTTTATACTGCACAATTCGCGATATACAGTATAATATTCAGAATACTCGCTTTCATTTTGAGCAAAGCTATCCAATATTGACATATGCTTTGCCGAATTTAAAAGATTAGTACTATCGTGCTGTCCGTGAATATTGATAATGCCTGTACAAATATCTTTAACTATTGTAGCCGTAGCAGGTGTCCCATTAATACGGCACACACTTTTACCATCTTTAGTTATTTCCCTTTGCAGCAGTAGCTCATCGTCACAATCGTAACCTGCATTTTTAAGCTCTTGCTGTACATTGCTTGCTACATCAGTAAAACGCGCCCAAATTACAGCTTTGTCTGCGCCTGTACGCACAATATCTCGAGAAACACGACTGCCGAGTATTGCGCTTATTGAATCAATAAGTATAGACTTACCTGCACCTGTTTCGCCTGTAAGTACATTAAGCCCTTTGTCAAAGGTAATATTTGTTTTTTCAATAACCGCTACGTTTTCAATCGTAAGCTCACTCAGCACTTGTTTTCAACTCCTAAAGCAAGTGAATTTTATCACTTGTGAATGTATTTAGCAATTTCTTCGCATATTTCTGCCGCTTTATCTTCAGTACGCATTAAAATAAAAAATGTATCGTCTCCCGATAAAGTACCAACCACACCGTTCCACGGCATTGTATCAAAAAGCTCACAAGCCGCATTTGCCATTCCGCTATAACATTTTACAAGCACTGTGTTACCTGCATAATCAACTTTTATCACCGATTCCCTAAAAATTGTTTCAAAACGGCTCGGTTTGTGAATTTGTTTCCCATCTATATTTTGAACAATGTATCTGTACCCTCCATTACCTGCACTTTTCACTAAATTAAGCTCTCGGATATCTCTTGATACAGTTGCTTGAGTAACATTATATCCATCATTGCGCAGATGCTCCATTAGCTCATCCTGTTTAACAATAGGTTTTTCTTTCACAAGCTCTATTATTCTATTTTGTCTGGCGTTTTTCACTAAAATTAACGTCCTTTCAATTTTTTATCTATAGCTTCAAACTGGTCTGCTTCATTAAAGCATATCAAGGTGATAAATTTTTTAGATAAAGCTACAGTAAGCTTATCATCACTGTTTATTTGTATTGGCTTACTTCCGTCACAGCTCATAAACACATTCACACTGCTTTGTGTTTCCGACGATACGGCTATGCGCAAATTTCGCCCCTCGCTAAATACCATTGATGGGCTATTTAAGCTATGCGCACATATAGGAGTAACTACTATTCCTGATATTTTAGCATCAAGAACGGGACCTCCTGCAGATAATGAATAAGCTGTGGAACCTGTAGGTGTGGAAATAACTACACCGTCACCTCTATAGCTACTGGCTAATATTTCATCGCAAAATATATCTACATCTATTATTTGTGATGTGTTGCTACGTGATATTACTACATCATTTAGCGCTGTCTTTTGAATATTCTTTCCGCCCTGCAAATTAGCTTCCAACAACACACGTTCATCAAGCGTATAATCTCCGTCCACTAATCTTTTTAGCTTAAATGGTTCGTTTGCCTCTGCCGTTGCCAAAAATCCCATTCTTCCGAGATTTACACCCAAAAGTGGTTTTTCATAGCTTAAGCTATCAAGCGCCGTGTGTAAAATTGTGCCATCTCCCCCAACAGTTACAATAACATCAGCTTTTTGATATGCTGATTTCATATTATAAAATCTCACCGCAATATTGTCAAAAAACGGTTCCATAGCTTTTTCCATTATTACTTCAGCGCCAAAGCTAAGCAAATCTTTGATAACATTATCTGTTACATCTACTGCATTAGCTTTATTCAAGTTAGGTACAATGAGAATAATCATAATTCACCTATAAGCTATTATGTGCATTTTCCACCACTGCACGTATAATATCCTCTGTTACAATATTTTCGTGTAAAGTTTTTTTAATATGTAACAAAAATTCTATATTACCTTCCGGCCCTTTTACAGGAGAATAATCAAGCCCTGCAACGTAAAATCCACTTGCATTTGCATAGGCAATAGTATTAACAATTACTTCAATATGCGTATCTGCTTCACGTACCACACCTTTTTTACCTACTTTTTCTCTGCCTGCCTCAAACTGTGGCTTTATGAGACAAATACCCTCGGCATCACAAGTGGATATAGCATATGCAACAGGGAAAATATGTTTTAGTGAAATGAAAGATACATCTACACTGAAAAGCTCGATTTCATCATCTAAACTATCGCTTGTGACGTTGCGTATATTAGTGCGTTCCATATTAATTACACGCTCATCGCACCGCAAGCTCCACGCTAATTGTCCATAGCCTACATCTACCGAATATACCTTTACAGCACCATTTTGCAGCATACAATCTGTAAAGCCTCCTGTAGAAGCGCCAATGTCCATACATATTTTACCATTTGGTGAAAGTGGAAAAACTTGCATTGCCTTTTCAAGCTTCAATCCGCCTCTGCTTACATATCCAATATCGTGCCCACGTATTTCTACTTTAGCATCATCTTGTATCATATTGCCTGCTTTATCAGACTTTTCTTCATTAACATAAACTATTCCTGCCATAATAAGCGCTTTCGCACGTTCACGGCTTACTACAAGCCCATTTTGGCATAGATACTGGTCTAAACGTATTTTCAAGAACACACCTCGCAAATATGATTGTAAATGCTTTTGGCATCTAAACCAAAATGCACTCTTAGCTGTGCCACCGTAGCGTGGTCAATCTCAAGATTAGGTATTGATATATGGCTGTATTTCCCCTTATATTGAGATGTACATAATTTATCCCCTACTTGTTCACCAATGCCCCCTGTACCGATACCTTCTTCCACAAAAACAATATTATCATATGCAAAAATTGTTTTTATAAATTCTATTGGCAGAGGATGCAGTACATTAAGCTTGTAAACGTCTATTTCCATTCCTGCTTCGTGAGCAATGCTTGCTGCTAAAATTGCCTGAGACGTTTCGCCTCCATATGTGATTAATGCAATATTTGCATTTTGAGCTTTATTAACACAATCAAATTCCGCACCCGAACACTTTAAATGAGACAGTACAACATCTTCGTGTCCTCGCGGATAACGGATTGCTCGCGGTTTATCCTCTTTTAATAAAACATCCAGCCAATATTCAAGCTCCGCATAATTGCACGGCGCTACTATTTTAAATCCGTCCATTTCACTTAAAAAAGCAACATCGTATATTCCCTGATGCGTTATACCATCTCCGGGCACAAGCCCTGCTCTATCTATACAAAGCAGTACATTAAGCTGTTGCATAAACACATCGTGTATAATTTGGTCATAAGAACGTTGTAAAAACGTAGAATAAATAGATATTACAGGCAACATACCACCACGTGCTAATCCTGCGCCAAAAGTTACTGCGTGTTGCTCTGCCATTCCAACATCAAAAAATCTTTCTTTATACTTCTTGTAAAAAAATTGTAAACCTGTACCATACTTCATTGCAGCCGTTATTGCACATATTTTATCATTTTGTTCCGCACATTCTACTAGCTTTTTACCGAATACTGTAGAAAAAGAGCCTTCAGGCGCTACATCGGGATCTGTTACACCCTCTGCATCAAATGCCGATACACCGTGAAATGCACCTGGATTTTGTTCTGCAGGCTTAAAGCCTTTTCCCTTTACAGTTATTGCGTGAATAAACAAGGGAGCGGTCTGTTTAGACACATTTGCAAAAAGATTGCATAGCTCAGGCAAATTGTTTCCGTCTAAAGGCCCTACATATTGAAATCCCATTTCTTCAAAAAAAGTAGAATGATAAATTGACCTTCTGAAAGCCGATTTCACATTTTTAATTCCGTTTTTTATAGCTTCGCCTACTAAAGGTGTGGAGTTTAACATACTTTCAATATCACGTTTTGCTTTGAAGTAGCTCGGGCTTGTACGTAGCTGCGTAAGATAGTGAGCAACAGAACCGACGTTTTTTGAAATGGACATTTCGTTGTCATTTAGTATAACTATAAGATTATTTAATACTCCAATATTATTTATTCCTTCATAAACGAGCCCACCTGTAAATGCTCCGTCCCCTACTATGGCAATAACCGTGCCGTCCTCACCACGTAATTTTTTAGCTCGCGCTAATCCTATTGCGGCAGAAATAGCTGTATTTCCGTGTCCTGCAATAAAGGCATCGTGTTCACTTTCTTGTGGAGACGGAAAACCCGACAAGCCATTCTCCATTCTCAACTGCGTAAAACGGTCTTTTCGTCCTGTTATTATTTTATGTGTGTAGCACTGATGCCCTACATCAAAAACGAACTTGTCTTTTGGTGTGGAAAATACTTTGTGCAAAGCTACTGTAATTTCAATTACACCGAGGTTTGAAGATAAATGTCCTCCTGTTTTCGATACATTTTCTATTAAAAATGCACGGATTTCCGAGCATAATTCTGTAAGCTGTGTAAAGTTAAGCGCTTTCACATCATCAGGTGAATGAATATTGTCTAAATAAAGTTTTTTCATTAAATTTCTCCAAAAATCACATAACAGGTATTATTACAGCAATTAATATTCCTAATAATGCACCGCTAAGTACTTCAAATGGTGTATGTCCCACTTTTTCTTTAAGTTTTTTAATATTTGATGGAAAGCTATTATCGTCATCTTCGTTCATCCAGTCCGACACCATAATATTTAGCACTTTTGCTTGCTCTCCTGCGGCTCTACGCACTCCCATAGCATCGTACATTACAATAGCTGCCAAAATGAATGCAAATGCAAACGCAGGTGAATTAATGCCCATTTTTTTAGCGGTAGCTATAAACATAGAGCAAACAAGTGCAGAATGTGCGCTCGGCATTCCGCCTGCCCCGATTAAACGTTCGGGATCAAACTTGCCAACCTTAATAAAATTGATAATAGTTTTACATATCTGAGCTATAAGCCAAGATAATAAAGAGACTGATAAAATATAGTTACCAAAACATATTTTTTGAATAATACCCATTTTACACCGCTCCTACTTCTTTCTGTGCAATAACATAAGCGCAAATTCTTGTAAAAAGTTTGTGTCGCATTTAAATTCGCTTTTTAATATATTGCAAGCTTTATCTGTGAGTTCGTCAATATATTTACGCGAAGCATCTATTCCAATTAACGAAACAAATGTATTTTTATTGTTGTCCTTGTCGGAGCCTATCGGCTTTCCAAGCTCATCTGCACTTGACGTAACATCTAGTATATCATCAACAATTTGAAAACTAAGCCCCACATAAAACGCATATTCCATTAAAGCATCTATCTCTTTACAAGTAGCATTTGCGGCAATGCCACCTAATATTGCAGATGCACTTATCAGCATACCTGTCTTGTTTTTGTGTACAAGTTCTAATTCTTGCTGTGTAATTGTTTTGTTTTCGCTGGCAAGGTCAAGCTCTTGTCCGTAAATCATTCCATTTGCGCCGCCTGCTTTAGATAATCGAAGCACGGCTTGTGCCTTTTGATGCGCAGATGCCTTGCAAGATGCAATCATTTCAAACGCACCTGTAAGCAGTGCATCTCCTGCCAATAACGCCGTTGCTTCTCCGTATGCTTTATGACAAGAAGGTTTTCCTCTTCGCATATCATCGTTATCCATACACGGCAAATCATCGTGTATCAGTGAATAACAATGCAACATTTCACACGCACAAGCAAAACTTTCGGCTGATGACATATCCCCTGAAAGCATATCACATACAGCTAAACAAAGCACACCTCGTGTTCTTTTGCCGCCTGCCATCAAGCTATACATCGCAGCTTGTCCCACTTTAGAATTGTGATTAAAACAATTACCTGCATTGTCGTTTATATATTTTTCAAGATCATTAAGATAATAATCATACTTTTGTTTAAATTCCATAATTCACCTCTAATTCGCTTAACTTGCTATCTATTTCGTTTATTTGCAATTTAGCGGCATTTATAGTGTCATTACTAAAGGCAATCAGTTCAGCAGCCTGAGCATAAAGTTTTAGTGCATTATTAAGCGTGATATCATCACTTTCCAGAGCTAATAATATTTTGTTCAGCTTTTCGCCCGCACTTTCAAAAGTTTCTTTCATTATACGCTCACCGCCTTTTTATTTTCTACCAAGCACTCAAGCTCTCCATCGTGTAAAGTAATGTTAATAGTATCCCCTATTTTTACATCTGCACTGTTATTTATTGCAAATCCTTGATTATTCTGCACAAATCCGTAACCCTTAGATAAAATATTGTATGGGCTTATTGCTTCACATCTTGCAGCTACTTGCGATAAAGTATTTTGTGCTGTATTCAGTTTTGCAGACATAGCACAAATAATAGCCTCACTGCTTTTTTTAAGCTCACCGTCCATTTTATTTGGCAATTGCTTAATGTTAATTAAAGCTCTAGATTATTATAGCACAAATTAATGTGTCTTTGCATACATTTATACATATTTTTATACATTTGCATATATTCTGCATACATAGAAAAAACATTTGGCACTACAAGCTCTGCCGCGGCTGACGGTGTAGGGGCACGCAAATCGGCAACAAAATCCAATATGCAAAAATCTATTTCGTGTCCTATAGCCGATACAACAGGCACTCTTGATTCATACGCCGCACGCGCCATCTTTTCATCATTAAACACCCATAAATCTTCTTTAGAGCCGCCTCCGCGCGCTACTATTATCACATCAACTTCTTCATTTTTGTTAAGATTTTTAATTGCATTTGTAATCCCGTTTGCAGCATTTTCGCCTTGTACAGTAACATTTGCAAGCAATATATGTGCCATAGGATTGCGCCGCCGCGTTACATTATAAATATCTTGAATGGCAGCGCCCGTCTTAGATGTAACAATCCCAATACATTTTGGCATATCCGGTATTTTACGTTTGTGCTGCTGTGTAAACAAGCCCTCTTTATCAAGCCTGTTTTTTAGCTGCTCAAAAGCTAATTGCATTGCTCCTACACCGTCCGGAAACATATCGTCTACGTATACCTGAAATGCTCCGTCACGCTCAAATAATGATACTCTACATCTCACTATCACGTTCATACCATTTTCCGGCACAAATGCAAGCTTTTTTGCATCTCTGCTAAACATCACAGCTTTCACTAAACAATTTTTATCTTTTAGAGAAAAATAAAAATGCCCTGTTTTAAAATGATTTACAAAATTAGAGATTTCGCCTTTTATCGCAATATCTGTAAGCACCGCATCACATTCTAAAATAGTTTTAACATATTGATTAAGTGCAGTAACTGTAATTACATTTGCCATTTATACCTCCTTACTGCCGATGCTTTTATCGCAAACAACCTCTTTAGCTTCGGTAGAATATACCGCCAAAGAGGTTGCAATAATTAATATTTTATGCTTTTATTTTCATTGTTCTTCACTAGCCTGTGCTTCGGGCTTATTACGCTGAATAGTACCAAGTATACCATTAATAAACTGATAATCTTCTTCAGCACAATAAATTTTCGCAATTTCCACAGCTTCGTTGATAACAATACTGTCCATATCTTCATTTGCATACAACATTTCGGTAACTGCAAGACGCAGTACTGCACTGCTGGTACGAGGCAAACGTGCCAATGTCCAATCTTTAAGATTAGATGTAATCAGCTCATCTACTTCTCGTCTATGAGCCTCATAATTTATCAAAATTGCTTCTCCGTACTCATCTACGGCATATTCCTCAAGCTCTCTTGACGTAGCAATAAGCCCTTCCAGTGTATCCGTATCAAATGACATCTCAAATAAAACTATAAATGCGTTTTCTCGCGCGGTTCGTCTTTTCATCTTTTCCTCACAAAAACATACCCTCCGTCTAATTTCAGGAGGGTATGTGAATTAAACTTCAGTGTTTTCTTTATCCTGCATCACGCCTGCCACAATGATATTTACCTTCGACACCGTAATACTGGTCATATTCTGTACAGAGCTTTTTACGTTCTCCTGCACTTTTTCGCATAAAGATGGTATTTTGCAGCCGTAACCCACAATTACGCAAATTGTAATCTCTGCTACATCATCTGACAAAGCCACTTGCACAGGGCGCTGTACCGCCAATTTGCCTATTAAACTTTTCACTCCTGTAGTACCGGAGGATACCTCCTTAACACCATCTATCTCTAGCGTTGACAGTGTCGCTATTTTCTGTATAACCTCAGTAGATATCTGTAGGCTGCCGCCGATTGTATCAGAATTTGCTACATCCATTATTTTTTACCTCCCAGCATATTATCTTTATGATATTATATCATCTATTCGGATATTTAACAACTATTTTACTTCCACAACTGTTATATTTTTTGCTTGTGTTTCAAATTTGCTCAATATTATATCTCTGATTTGTGCCACTTCGCTTTTATCCAGCGCATCACTACCTGTTTTTACCGCGATATTTATTTTGTCTTTATCGATAAATGCAACGCAATCTACAAACCCTTTTGCTTTAATCATATTTTCTATATCGCCCTCTTTAGTAATCGCCTGTATATTTGCATTTAAAATATCTGTTGACTGCTTTTTTTCCTCTGCTGTAAGCTTAGCATTTTTCAAAGTTTTTTGCAGCTTATCCAATGCATCGTCTCTTGTTTTGCTTCTTGTTAGACGAGCTTCTTCAAAATATTTATTACTATCTTGCACACCTGCACTTACAAGCTGTGCGTCGCCGTAATTTTTATTAGGTAAATCCTCTGCACTTTCTCCGTCTGTTACCACTTCTGTTGTTTCACCGCTTGTCGATGTATTCAATCCCATCGGCTCTATTGCCCCTGTGGATACAATCTGACCGTCTGCAAGTGGTAAATTTGCATCGTTTTTGGCATATTCCCAATTAAGATATACCGCTACGCCCAGTGCCAGTACCAACGTAAGTAAAGTAAGCTGCCGTTTGGTTTTTGCGCTTTTCATATTATTTCCTCCGTTATATCATTTTAGTTACACATATTCTATTCGTGGATACATTTAATAATGCCGAAATCATTTCTGTCACCTTACTTATCACTGTTATATCTCCTCCGCCTGTGCATATTACGGCAACACCTTTTACTTCCGGTGCAAGATGCGTTTCCACCAATGCTTTTTTATCATTTCCATTATCCAAAATTATATGTTCACTTTCATAAGAATGTTTTTCCGATTGATTTTCATTGTTTGCATCCTGCTTTTCATTATCGCTTCGTTCGTTTTGTGCATATATATAATCACCGTCACTTTCCAGTGTAATCATTACCTTTACGCTGCCCACTCCGTGCATTTTAGCAAGCATTTCTGTGAGCTTTGCCTCAGTAACGCTAATATATTCGCTCTCGCTTATATATTCATCTCCTTTATCCTTAGTGTTTTTGGATTTCATCGGTAAAACAGAAGAAATAAATATCAATAAAATACCTATAATTCCAACAGCAAAAATAATTTTCGAATATAAAGATTTGTCTTTTCCAAATATTTTTTCTATTATATTTTTCATTCTTCACTACCTGCTTTAATATTTATTTTTACTTCATTACCAAGCAGTTTATGTACTATATCAAATGCGTTGTTTTCGTTTGTTTTATCTACTTGTAAAGTAATGCTGTTCACATCTTGTAATTTTTCACCAAGCTCTACATCAACACAATCGGCTTTAATATTTTCATCGTTAAAATTGTTTTCAATTTCTTGCTTTATTTTGTTTGATGCTTCGTTTTTTATTAAACTATTTGTGTCTATAGGCGCTACCGAAGTATATTGCGGTAATTGCATATTTGTAAATTCAGCGTGATTAAATCCAAACTGTCCAATAGCTGTTAATATAATATATAACGAAAGTATCATTTTTATGCCTTTAAATGTTTTTTCTTCTTTAATAAAAAATTCCAATATCGTAGTTAAGATTACTGCAATACAAACAGAAAATACCCAGTCGTCTATTTTTACCATTATCCACCTCCCATAAGCACCATCATAATTGTAGCTACCAGTGCCATCATTGCAAAAAAGAAAATAAAAAGCATCGATAAAGAAATAGTATTTAAAATGCAATCAAATAGCCTTGAGTTTTTTTCACTTCCAAGACCTTTGGCAATAACACTGCTAATTAAAAGTACAAAATAATATGCTATGCCTTCTGCTAAAAGCGGCACAAAGCTTATAGCAAGCATTCCCACAAGAGCAATTGCAGCAGTACCTTTCAAAAGCTTTAGTCCTGTATATACAGAGCCAATAGTATCAGACACCGCCCTCCCTATCACGGGAACGCTCGCACTCACAAGTAATTTGCCTGCCTTGAGCGCAAGGCTGTCTGCGGATTGTGCCAAAGCACTTTGCAATCCAAGCACCGCTGCAAATGCCGTAGCGCTTATTGTAAGCAGCCATTTAGCGCATTTGGAAAATCCATCAGCTATTTTACAAAAATCTATATTATCATTTATACTCCCTATAATGCCAAGCGCTAAAAATATTCGCAAACCCGGCAATGCGTATTTGCATAATATATTAGCTATCAGCATAACTACAGAAAAGAAAATGCTGCCATATATAGCTGCACTTCCCACTTCTCCGCAGCTTATCATTATTGATGTAAATACAGGTATAAACGAAGAAATATACAATCTGCTCTCTTCTATCGCGTAGCTCATTTTATGTATTAAATCGAGCATTGGCACAGCACATAACGAAAATATTGCGAGCGACACCACGGTATCTATAATATTATACATATTACCGCCTAAAGTAGTAGGACACATATTGCGTGCAATTGCAGCAAAAAGCAGTAATGCTGTAATTTGTGCTAAAATCTTTAAAGGCTGTGTAAGCTTTGCTTTTACTATATTTATTGCTTTTGTTATAATAGTTTGCAAATTTGCCTTTTTAAATTCGTCCTGTGTGATAGGCGCATCATCAAATAATTGCTGCCATTCATAAGGCAAACTAATTTGTGCATTATTATCATATTCTGTTTTTGCCGCGAAAATATGCGGAATTAGACATATTATCAGTAATAATATACATATAATTTTTTTCATAACAATATACCCGATATAATATTTAAAAGTTCGGTAAACATCGGAAGCGCACATATTAATATAGAAATTTTACCTGCAAGCTCTACTCTTCCTGCCAATGCGAGCTGACCACTTTCACCGCAAAGTTCTTGTGTCATCTGTGTTAATATCGCTATAGCTATACATTTCATCACGCATTTAAGGCTGTCATTATTGATAAGTGACGATAATTTGCCTGCAAAAACGAATATTGGTGCGCTTACTTTTAATGTAATAAACAATATCACTATACAAGCTGCCGCACTTGCCAATACTGCAAACGGTGAGCAATGCTCGCGCAAAAGCTGTAACAACATTAAAAATAGTATAGTTAATATTAATAATTTAAAAATATCCATTACAGTCCAAACAAGCTTTTAATAGTGATAAAAAGCTCACTGATTTGGCTTACTATCATCATTAACACAACAATAAGACCGGCGAGCGTCGTCATCATTGCTTGCTCCTCTCTACCGGAACGAATAAGTAATTGATTTAACACAGCCACAATTATACCTATAGCCGCAATTTTAAACACAAAATCAATATTCAAGAGCAATCCATCCTTTTCTACATCAGAATAACGCCAAGTGCTATGCCTGCCGATAACCCAAGCGCTCTATATAATTTATTTTGCGTTTTTAACAAATTACAGCTTTCGTTGTATTTCGCATTTATTACTTCAAAATAATATTGCAATTGTCGTAATTCTTTATTTATATTGCTATGTCCAAGTTCTGTAAGAGCAGCTCTTAAAGGTAAATACTCTGCTTGCGTTACTGCATAAGAAATGCTTTTAAAAGTTACGCTAAGTACGTTTTCAAGCTCTTGCGGCCAGTCTTGTGCGCTTTCGCTATCAAAACGCATATTGAATAAATTATTATTAGCCTGTAAAGCTACTTTGCTTAACACATCTTTTACATTATCTTGTTTGTATTTCATATTATCTATTACAGCGCGAAGAAATTGCAGCATCTCATTTAAAATTTTACATTTTTGTCTAAGCAGATATGCCTTGTATTCTCCGAGCATATATCCTGTCAAGCTCACCATAACAAGCCCCAATAATTTTGGTAAAATCATCGTTTTCCACTATCCTTTCTATTACAGAAGGTGTTTTTGCATTTTTCAAAAAGCACACTGAATTAAATGCACCGGTAAGCAATACATCTCTTATTTGAGGTCGTTTATATAGCGAGCCTTCATTTATTGCGTGAACTGTCATTACTATTCCCACTCCCGAATTAGCTGCAAGCTCAATAGCCCTTGCATCAGCTTCACCACCTATTTCATCGCAAATTATCACCTCCGGAGACAGTGAACGAATAGCTTGCTGCATACCGATATTTTTAGGATATGCAGATAAAATATCACAATGTTCCAGTGGTATATGCGGCGATAATTCACACCTTTCATCTACTATTGACACCCTTTTCCCCATACTCGAAAGCTGCTTTATAATTCCTTTAAGTATTGTGGTTTTTCCTGTAGATGGCGCTCCCGCAATTAAAAGCCCTAATGGTTCTTGTTCTAAAATATTTATTATTTTTTTATCGCAACAAATAACATCTCTGCGCGCCACACGTATATTAATAGAAGTAATATTCTTAATAATTGTTTTCCCATTGTCTTGATACGCTCTGCCGCATACACCTGCTCTATGCCCACCTCCCATTGGTATATATCCTTTATTAATACATTCCTGCACACTGTATACAGAATATCCGCAAAGTGATAATATACAGCTTTCAAGCATTTTTGTATCTACTATCAAAGCATCAGATGTCGGCAAATCTGATGTTAAGCCATTTAGCTTTACATATGTAAAACCTTTAAGAAGTGTAAGTACAATCGCACAGCCTCGCCTTAAGCGTATTTCTGTAGTTTCCTCCGCAATATTTGATGGTATATTATTTAAAATAATGCGCAAGCTCTGCGGCAAATATGAAATTGCATCGTAGTATTCTCTCATTGCTTACAGCCTCCGTTCGTATAATAAATGATATGATAAGCGGACAGGCAATAGAACAAAAAATCAGTCTGCACTCATTTTTTTGAGTGCAGGCTGATTTTATTATTATTGTTTTTTATGCGAAAACTTAGCTATCATTTTAGAGATAAAGGATTGTTTTAATATAGGTTCAGCTTTTTTATTTACTTCTGTTTTTTCTAATGGCCAAGCGTTTTTAAGTATATCGTACATAATACCTTGACTATCAATTAATTTATCTTTTTCTTGCTGCTTTACTTTAACATACGAGCCATCCGGCAGCATCATACGAGTATTTACATTATCATTTAATTGAATTAATAAATATTTATAAAGATTATTGGCTAATATAGGATTGTTTATTTTCACTCCCACTTCTACGCGGCGCTCTGTATTGCGTGTAAGGAAATCTCCTGATGCAATATAAATGCGAAGTCTATCATCTTTACCAAATGCGTAAATTCTGGAATGTTCAAGATATCTGCCTACAATACTGTGTACGTGTACATTGTCTGTATATCCATTCACACCTGCTTTTATGCAGCATATACCTCTTACTACCATATCTACAATCACTTCTGCGCACGATGCTTCGCTGATTTTTTCTATTATTTCCCTATCACTTATAGAGTTACATTTTATTATCAAACTAGCTTCTTCGCCACGTTTTTTAGCTGCAATTTCTTCATCTATCTCGTGCATTAATACACTTTTAAAGCACAAGGGCGCTACAATAAGCTCTTGTGTATTTTGCGTAAGGCGCTCTACAGCAAGATTGTTAAATACAGCTGCTACTTCCTCGGCTACTTGCTGATTAGACGTAATATAAGATATATCGGTATATTGTTCCGATGTTTTCTCATTATAATTTCCCGTACCGATTTGCGCAATATAGCGGTATTTACCGTCTTTTTTACTGGTAATTAATGTGAGCTTGGAATGTACTTTGTAATCTGCAAACCCATAAATTACTGTACATCCTGCGTTTTCAAGTTGTTTTGACCAGTCTATATTATTTTGCTCATCAAAGCGAGCGCGCAGCTCAACAATTGTAACAACTTCTTTGCCATTTTCAGCTGCAGCAATTAGCGCTTCTATTATTTTGCTCTCGCGCGCTACTCTATATAATGTCATTTTAATGGAAATTACATCAGGATCATTAGCAGCATCTGAAAGCATTTTTATAAATGGGCGCATACTTTGATAAGGATAAAACAGTAAAACGTCTTGCTGCCTTGCTACCTGTGCCAAATTGAAATCAGATGGCGGTAACATTGGTTTGCTTACAGGATAAAATAATTCCGGATGATTGTCTTTAGCTAATTTAGCAGCTATTCTAAATCCGGCAGATAAATCAAGCGGACTTGTCTGTGCGCATACCTGCTCGCGCGGCAAAAACAATTTTTCGCACAAATACGTAACAATATCTTCAGGCGTATGCATAGTAGTTTGTAGCCTAACGGCAGCCAATTTACGACGCTTTTTTAGCAACTCGCTCATAACAACACGATAATCGATATCGTGATCAAACATACCTTCATCTACGGTAATATCTGCATTTCTTGTTACTCTAAACACGCATCTGCTCTGCACTGTCCCTTTGCCAAACACCAAATCCGCAAAGTGCATAATCATTTCTTCCACTAAAGCAAATTGCACTTTATCATCATTTTGTAAATAAACAATGCGCTCAAATTGATTACTGATAGGTATAAGCCCAAAAGACGATGCGTCTCCATTTTTATCTTTAAGCATCGCTCCAACATACATTTCGTTATTTCTCAAAAACGGAAAAGGGTGTCTTTTATCAATGATTTGCGGAGACAGTACAGGTGACAATTCATTTATAAAATATTTTTTCCATTTATGCTCATTGTCTTTAGCAAGTTTTTCAAAATTAACCTTTTGGCATCCCAGTTCTTCAAGACTGTCGAAAAGCTTTTGTACGATTTTATCACAATGCTGCTGAAGCTCTAACACTACCGGAATAATAGCCGCAAGCTGCTGCGCTGCCGTCATATTTGTTTTGTTTTCTAATTTGTCTTCTTTTAATAAAGTTCGGTCATATAAAGAACCAACTCTTATCATAAAAAATTCGTCAAGGTTGCTGGCATATATTGCTGCAAACTTAAATTGCTCTGCGAGCGGAACATTTTTGTCTTTAGCTAAATCCAATACTCGGCGATTAAATTCAAGCCAGCTTAATTCTCGATTTATAAAAATATTGTTTTCTTCTGCACACATTGTCATTTTCAGCTCGCTTTCTATATGCAAATATAAGCTTCAATAGAAGCATATATTTTTGCAGTAATTCCTTTTACATTTAACAGTTCGCTTGTATGTTTAAATTCGCCATAATTTGTTCTGTAATGTATTATTGCATTTGCCTTTACTTCACCAATGCCCGTTAAAGCCATTAATTCTTCGGCTACTGCGGTATTTATATTAATTAAATCTTGCGTATCGTTAAAGTATTCTTCACTGCCGAATAATTGTATTTTTGACGTAAATAATGGTGGCTTTGTGGCGGCAGATACTAATGCAAATATTATAAATGCCGATAAGAGAATTAAAACATATTTTTTATTTGTCATTGTTTTGAATTTATTTGTGCAATAATTCTTTTGCAGTTGTTGCGATATTAAGTGCTGTTAAGCCATAATATTCTAATAATTCCATTGCCGTTCCTGATTGACCAAACAAATCCATAATAGCAATTGGCGCAGCTTTGCAAGGATATTCTGCACATAGCACTTCACTTACAGCACTATAAAGCCCACCCACTACACTATGCTCTTCTGCTGTCACTATTGCTCCTGTGTCACGCGCAGCCGCTATTATTTCGGCTCTGTCTATTGGTTTTATTGTATGAATGTTTATTACGCGCGCACTTATTCCCTCACTATTTAAAAGCTCTGCCGCTTGCAACGCACGCTCTACCATTAAGCCAGTGGCTATAATGGATACATCTTTTCCCTCGCGCAAGCGCATTGCTTTTCCTATTTCAAAATGATAACTTTTTTCATCATAAATTGTAGGCACTCCAAGCCTACCAAATCTTAAATAAACAGGTCCTGAATAATTGGCAGCGGCGTGTACCGCTGCTCGCGCTTCCACATCATCAGCCGGATTTATTATTATCATTCCAGGAATACTGCGCATTAACGCAATATCCTCATTGCACTGGTGAGTAGCACCGTCTTCACCTACAGAAATCCCTGCGTGAGTTGCGCCTATTTTCACGTTAAGATGTGGATAACCAATAGAGTTTCTTACTTGTTCAAATGCTCTGCCTGCAGCAAACATTGCAAAGCTAGATGCAAACGGTATCATTCCTGCTGCTGCCATACCTGCTGCAATGCTCATCATATTTGCTTCTGCTATTCCGCAATCGAAATGACGTAAAGGAAACGCTTTTTGGAACATTGCTGTTTTAGTAGATGCAGCTAAATCCGCATCTAAAACTACTATTTTATCGTTTTTTTCTCCTAGTTCTACTAAAGCACGGCCATAGCTTTCACGCGTAGCTATTCTCTTGTTTTCCATTATTTACTCCTCCAATGCTTTAGCTGCCGCTTTTAGCTGCTCTAAAGCGGATTGCGTTAATTCTTCGTTCGGTGCTTGACCGTGCCAAGCGGCATTGTTTTCCATATAATCTACACCTTTGCCTTTTATGGATTTTTGAATAATAACTACAGGCTTGCCTGTATAGCTCTTTGCCTTTACAAAAGCTGCATCAAGCTTTTCAAAATTATGTGCATCATCAAGATTAATTACATACCAGCCAAATGCCGCAAACTTTTCATCTATTGGATACGGAGAATTTACTTTTGATATTTCACCGTCAATTTGCAAATTATTATTGTCTACAATAGCAATGAGATTATCCAGTTTTTTGGCAGATGCAAACATAGCTGCTTCCCATACTTGTCCTTCTTCAAGCTCACCATCGCCCAAAATAGCGTAAATGCGATATTTTTTCTGCATCACTTTAGCAGCAAGCGCCATACCGCAAGCAGCGGAAATACCTTGCCCCAGTGAGCCTGTACTCATATCCACACCGTTTATATTTTTCATATCAGGGTGACCTTGCAGCAAAGCTCCAAGATGGCGAAGCTTTAACAGTTCTTCTTTAGGGAAAAAACCTTTTTCAGCAAGTATAGAATACAAAGCAGGACTTGCGTGTCCTTTTGATAGAACCAATCTGTCTCTTGCATCGTCTTTAGGATTGTTTACATCTATATTTTTCATTTCGTGAAAATATAAATAAGTTAATAAATCCGCTATAGATAAAGAGCCGCCCGGATGTCCTGATTTAGCACTTGATACGCTTTTGATAATACTCTGTCTTACATTGTTTGCAATTTTTGACAATTGCAATATTTCGCTTTTTTCCATAATTTTCCCCTTTTATTCTATTTATTCAAAGCTTGCATTTTCTTTTATCAATTTGTAAATAAATTGCCCTACTCCACCATAAACGCAATCGTCAGTAATTTCATTTGCCTCTAATTTCACTTCGCAAGGTGAACTTCGCATCGCTACAGAATATCCCGCTTCCTTAAATAAAGGTATATCATTATAATAATCTCCTATAGCAATAACATTTTCTTTTTTTATATTCAGTAGCTTGCACAAGGAATACAATGCTGTGCCTTTAGTAATGTTTTGCGGCATTATTTCAAAATAAATATCATTTGTAGGAATAAAGCAGAGCGATGGATAATATAAAGAATAAGCAAATTCAGCCGTTTTTTTCATCTCTATAGCACTACCTGCAAACAAAATTTTAAGCCAGCCGCATTTAATATCATCAAGACAACAGTTTACATAGCTTAACTTTTCATACACTGTATGCTTGTATGTATATTCATTTGCCCTTATAACATAAATTTTCCCGTTTTCAGCCATTATCTCAACACCAATATGTGGAAACTTTTCCATTATTTCCAGTGTCGCTCTTTTGGCATCTTGTTTTTTTATATTATAAGATTCAATTGCACGCTTATTTTGAAAATCGTATATCATTCCTCCGCCATAGGCTATAGCCGGTGCTGTAATAGGCAATACATCTAAATATCTACTTATGGACTCAACTGTACGTCCGCTCGCCACTGTAAAGTTACCTCCGAGCGCGCAGAATAATTTTATGGTTTCTATATTACAACTCGGTATACCATATTTTGCTGTTAGCAAAGTATTGTCCATATCAGCTATTATTAACAGCTCGTTTAGGTGTTCAATCATAACATTTCCCTTTGCAGTGTATTTAAAAAATCTACAAAATACTGTGGCAATTCACTTGTAAATTCCATATATTTTCCCGTTTCAGGATGAACAAATCCCAATGTACGGGCGTGCAAACATTGACCATTAAGCGAAGCAATCACTTTTTTAGGCCCATATACTGCATCTCCTGCCACCGGGTGTCCGATACTTGCCATATGCACTCGTATTTGATGTGTTCGACCTGTTTTTAACTTTAGTGCAAGCTGCGTAAATCCGTTAAATCTATACATTACTTCATATTCAGTAAATGCGTTGCGTGAATGAATATCTGTAATTGACATTTTTTTTCGGTCTTTACTGCTACGTCCTATAGGTTTATCTACAAATCCGCTATTTTCTTTAAATCCTCCATAGACTACAGCGTTATAAACACGAGTAATACTATGTACCGACATTTGCTCAGACAATGCTAAATGTGCATCGTTGTTTTTTGCCACTACTAATAATCCGCTTGTATCCTTGTCTATTCTATGCACAATACCCGGACGAATTTCACCATTAATGCCCGATAATTGCCCTTTGCAATGATAAAGAAGTGCATTTACGAGTGTACCATTCCAGTTTCCTACAGCCGGATGTACTACCATTCCCTTAGGTTTATTTACTACAAGCAAGCTTGCATCTTCGTATACAATTTCAAGAGGTATACACTCAGGTAAAAGCGTTGTTTCCTGTAAAGGCAATGTGCTTGCCACTACTATATCGTTTAAACGTAGCTTGTAACTTTTCGGCACAATAACATCGTTTACAGTTACTAGTCCTTTATCTATTAATATTTGTGCCGCACTTCGAGTGCAGCCATCCACGCATACTGCAATATAAGCGTCAAGGCGCATTCCTTCTTCGTTACTTGATGCTGTTAATTTAATTTTTTCCATTTTGTATTTCATCTGATTGTATGGTTTTATTGTTGGATTTATCTTTTTTATTTTTAATTTCATCTAACACAAAATACAAAAGATAAAGTCCAAGACCTATACATACAAAGCAATCCGCAATATTAAATACAGCAAAATTTATAAATTGAAATTCAAAGAAATCCACTACATATCCATTTAATGCTCTTTCAATAAGGTTTCCTATCCCACCTGCCAATACAAGCACCATAGCATAGTATTCTAATTTATCAGTAGGTTTTTTAAATAAAAGATATATTGCAAGTGCCAATAAAGCAATTCCTGTAACGCCTACTAAAAACAAGCGATTACCTGCAAACAAACTAAATGCAGCACCATCGTTTAAAATATATCTCAGTCCAAATATTCCCGGAATTATGTTTATCGAACCAACAGGCTGTAAAAACATTGTTGCTAAAAACTTACTGCCAAGATCTATGGCTACTAAAAAAACAGTTAGAAATATTGTATATATCAAGCTGCACCTCATTTTTAAAAGTGTTAAAACAGCGACGTCGTATAACGCCGCTGTTTTTTCTTATTTTTCTAATATATCTGCACAACGAGCGCATAAAGTGGGATGCATTGTATGCTGACCAATATCATCAGTATACATCCAGCAACGCTCACATTTTTTGCCTGCCATATGCTCTACACTTACACCAAGTCCCTCAAATTCTCCCTTGCTTCCTCCGTCATTCTTTTCGGCTTTTACATCGGAAACAATAAATAATTGAGATAGTTGCTTTTCAATATTGCTCACAAAATCGAATATTTTGTCATTGCAATGCAATACCACTTTTGCCTCAAGTGACGAGCCTATTGTTTTAGCGGCACGTGCTTCTTCAAGCACCTTGCGCACATCATCACGTATTGCTATTATCTCATTCCATTTAGCACGGAATTCCGCATCTTGAGCATATACATCACAGTTTGGCATTTCTTCATAAACTACATATTTTTGCTTTGCCTTAAAGCTTGGTGCATAATCCCAAATCTCTTGTGAGGTAAATGGTAAAATTGGTGCTACAAGCTTAGTGATGCCCATAAGCACACGGAACATAACTGTTTGTGCAGCACGGCGCGCAGGCGCAGTTGGCTTGTTTACATATAATCTATCTTTAATTACATCAAGATAGAAATTGCTCATATCTACTATGCAAAAGCGATGTAAACTATGATACACTTTATGAAAATCAAAATGGTCGTATCCGTCTTTAGCTGTTTTTACAAAATCATCAAACGCACATAATGCCCATCTGTCCAGCTCCGTAAGCTCGCTATCGCCAACTATGTCTGTATCCGGATTGAAATCATTTAAATTGCCCAACATAAAGCGAGCAGTATTGCGTATCTTGCGATATCCCTCTGAAAGCTGCTTCAATATTTCTTTACTTATGCGCACATCTACTTGATAATCCGAAGATGCCACCCACAAACGAACTATATCTGCGCCATAGTCCTTTATGATATCTTTAGGCTCAATACCATTACCAAGAGACTTGGACATTTTACGTCCTTCTCCATCTACTACCCAGCCGCAGCTTACTACGTTTTTATAAGGTGCTAACCCTGTACATGCAACGCTTGTGAGTAATGACGACTGAAACCAGCCTCTGAATTGGTCTGAGCCTTCAATATATAAATCGCACGGCCAAGCAAGCTCCTTGCGCCCTTTAAGAACTGCCATATGAGTGGATCCGGAATCAAACCAGACATCCATAATATCCTTGTCTTTGTCAAATTCTGTTCCACCGCAATATGCACATCTTGTGCCTTGTGGCAATATTTCAGAAGCCTCGTATTTATACCAAGCATCAGAGCCTTCTTTTTCGAACAAATCTGATACTGCTACAATACTTTCCTCTGTGATATGATATTTTCCGCATTTTTTACAGTAAAACGCAGGAATAGGCAAGCCCCAAGTTCTTTGTCGGCTAATGCACCAATCGTTGCGGTCACGTACCATACCCGTAATACGGTCTTTTCCCCATTCAGGTATCCAGTTTACAGAATCAATTGCTTTGTATACTTCTTCTTTAAAGCCGTCTATACTGCAAAACCATTGTTCAGTAGCTCTAAATATAATAGGGTGATGACAGCGCCAGCAATGTGGATATTGATGCACAATATGCTGTATCCCCATAAGATGCCCTGTTTCTTTAAGATGCTGCAATATAATAGGGTTTGCATCCCATACCTTCAGCCCTGAAAATTGTCCTGCTTCATCTGTAAGTATACCTGCATCATCTACCGGCACTACTACAGGAAGCTCAGGATAATGAACTGTACAAACTTCAAAGTCTTCTACGCCGTGTCCCGGGGCTGTATGCACACAGCCTGTACCTGTATCAAGCGTAACGTGATCGCCCAAAATTATTAACGATTTGCGGTCTAAGAACGGATGCTGTACCTCAATACGCTCTAATTCACTGCCCTTTACAGCATCTCCTATTACTTCGTATTCCGTAATGCCGCATACTTGCATTGTAGCGTTTACAAGATCTTCCGCCATTACAAAATATTCGTCATTTATCTTTACAAACACATAATTAAAATCCGCACCAAGACATATTGCAACGTTTGCAGGTAATGTCCAAGTGGTAGTGGTCCATATCACAAATCTTGCCTTGTCAAGAGGGACACCTGCTTTAGCTAAAGCTCCATTATCTTTTGTAACATTAAATGACACAAATATAGAATCGCAAGGATCATCGGCATACTCTATTTCAGCTTCTGCCAAAGCCGTGCGATCTGTAGGACACCAATATACAGCCTTTAGTCCCTTGTATATATATCCCTTGCGTGCCATTTCTCCAAATACTCTTATTTGTGTCGCTTCAAAATCAGGCTTTAATGTAAGATACGGATCTTTAAAATCGCCTATTACGCCAAGTCTTTTAAATTGGTCAGACATTGTATCAACAAAATTAAGCGCATAATCTTTACAGATTTTGCGTAGCTCCAGCTTGGAAATACTGTTTTTCTTATCTCCTGCTTTTTCCAGTGCCTTGCGCTCTATAGGTAAACCGTGCGTATCATATCCCGGCACATAAGGCGCACAAAATCCATTCATATTTTTATAGCGAACAATAATATCCTTTAGGATTTTGTTCATAGCTGTACCCATATGAATATTTCCGTTAGCATACGGAGGCCCATCGTGTAAAACATATAAAGGCTTGCCCTCATTGTTTTTCACCATATTTTCATACAAATTGTCTGCATCCCAATTTTTGAGCATCTCCGGCTCTTTAATTGGCAGTCCTGCTCTCATACTAAATTCTGTTTTTGGTAAATTTAGTGTAGTACCGTAATCTTCACACACTTATTTCAACACTCCTCGTAAATTGTTATTAATCGTTAAAGTCTATTTTATCATATTGATTAAAAATAGATGCATTGGCTTTAATATCTATTTCCTCTTCATTGTCCTTAAAATCTGCATCGGTTTTATAAATCGGCTCTTGTTTTTCAGGCTCGTTTTGCTTAAATTCCAATGGCTTTTGATAGTCTGTACTATCGGCTTCTTCTATCCTGTTGTTTTTAATATCAGCTGCAATTTCATCACTTGCTTTTCCAAAATCAAAAGCCTGATTGCTTAAATCATCGGCATTTTCATTTTGTTTGTTTAACACAATTTCTTCATCTGATACAATTTCATCGTTTGGAAATTGCTGATTTTCATTAATGCTTGAATTGTCAATATTGTCGTCGTTTACATCTTTATCTACCGGTAGCTCGCTTAAAGATTCGATATGCTGTTTATATATGGCAAGCACATCACTTTTAAATTGTGCTACTTTATGCTGCAATTCCGAATATTCTTTTTCTTCTTTTGCCACCTTTGCTTTAGCTTGTTCAATAATCAAATTAGCTTTTAAATCCGATTCGCGAACTATAGAATCAGCTTTTTGCTTTGCTTCGTGTACAATGTTTTCACCCATTCTTTGAGCATTGAGCATAGCTGTTTTCAGCATATCCTCTTCATTGCGGTATTGTTCTACCTTTTGAGCAAGTATGTACAGCTTTTTTTCTAAATCTTCCTTGTCTTTTTGCGCCGATTCAAATTGTGATGCTATGAGCGACAGCATTGAATGAACGTCATCAGGCTTATAGCCTCGCATTACTTTGTCAAATTCCGCGTTTTGTATTTCTTCCACAGTAAACATATTTTTTGCCTCCTGCTAATATTTATAATATTTAATAAACAATCTGTCTTTTCGGCTTTTACCGCCGGTTTCATTGAGCTTGTATTTACCTATACCGCTTATTGTAAAAACATCATCAGATTGCACTTCATAATGCACAGACTCTATTGGAATATGATTGACTTCTATTTTTTTTGATTTAATTAGGGTTTGTGCCGCACTCCGCGAGCATTTTAGCATAGCGGAAAGCACACTGTCAAGGCGCATAGAAGCTACTGTTGTACTCAAACTTTCAGTTTGTACCTGATTTTTGATATATTCGTTTTTACAATCTTTTACTATCGTTACATTTTCTTTTCCTACGGTAACAAGCTCTTTTAAAACTATTTCAGCTGTTTTCGGGAGCAAAAACACTGTACACGTATTTTGATCCGTCAAAATATCGCCTAAACATTCTCTCTTGATACCAAGTGACAAAAGTGCGCCTAAATAATCACGATGCGTTAAGCTGTTTTCTTTAAACGTTTTTATGTTAAGTGCTTCAACACGTGATTTTGCAGATACCTGTGTATCACCCACACATAATATCGCACGTTCACTTCCGACATAACCGCCCCAAAACACATAATCTGAAATACCATCGTGTAATAAAACAGATAGCGCCATACTTTGTTGCCTATCAGACAAAAACATAGTAGCCCTTGGCAATCCGCTATTATTTACAATGTTTATCAGCTCTCTAATGCGTTTTACAAACAGTCGTTCGTCATCATTAACAGGCGGTATATAATCTCGCATTTAGAAGAATACTCCATTACTTTCAAGCTCATCTAAAATATCTCCCATAATATCTACATTATACGGAGTAATAATAAATGTGCTGTTGGCAACACGCTTAATTTGCCCATTGTTGGCATAAGCTACACCTGTAAGAAAATCCACTAAACGGCGCGAAACTTCCTTATTGGTTGACTCAAGATTAAGTACTACCGTGCGCTTTGCATTTAAATGGTCAGCCACAGTAGAAGCATCTTCAAAGCGCTCAGGCTTTACAAGTACTACTTGCAATTGCGTAGTAGCATTTATATTTACCACCTTATTGCGTTTTGGAGTATTTGATGCCTCTTGAGCATCCAGTCCATCGTCGGTAGGAATATAATTGCTGCGAGAATTGCTGATAAACTCCATTTCATCATCATCGTAGCCATCATCTGCATCCGGAACACCCATAATGTCCTTAAATTTGCTGAACACACTCATTTTACTTCTCCTTTTAATTGTAATAGAGATTTAATCCCTAATTTCAATTGCCTGATTAATATTAAATCTAAAGTAAGATATAATATTATACCTTAACATTCTTATTATCCTTGTTTTTGCTCACAATGTCAATAAACAGTTTCAATTTATGTATTACTTTTTTAATTATAGCACTTTTCCGTCTTGTAAATCTCTACCCTCTACTATAACTTCATCGTATATTCTCAATTCGTTTTTGCCTGTTTCGTATATAGGAGAT